>JBBRSQ010000020.1:0-12434 GCA_038245255.1 Patescibacteria group bacterium
AGACCGCCCAACTAGAATTGTTTAAGATCATGTCTGATTATCCCCAAACAAAAACCACTCCGGATTCCGACGGAGTGATTTTTTATTTGAGTGACAATTTTTTACTTACTAACAAATCTCAGATTATAAAACAGTATCTTTTACTGCTTTAGCTAGACGGAATTTTACAACAGTCTTAGCTGGGATTTTAATAGTTGCTCCAGTCGCAGGATTGCGGCCATCACGAGCCTTTCTCTTAACCTTAACTAATTTTCCAAAACCAGGAACGATACATTCACCAGTCTTTTTTACTTCTTTGTAAACAACGTCGGCTAACTTTTCCATGAAACCAGCTGTGTCTTTTTTACTTAGACCAGTCTCTTCAGACAAAGTTGAAATCATCTGTGATTTTGTCATTTTTGGCATAGTTTTTTAGCATGGGCTTATCAATAATCTTAAATAGAATTAATGATAATATCCATTATAAATGATTGTTATTTAAATTAATTAACAATTTATCTTATGTTCATTGAGGTTTTCAACAGGCCGTTTACTTTCCTCAATGATTATATGCTTATTATAGCACACTTAAATTAATATGCCAATAAACACAAGGGTTTTAACGTTCAACGACTAAATGGTCATCAACAACCGCTAAAATGCTTATATTTAGCTTCGGAAATTTTAAGCGACGCCCGCTTAAACGGATAATCTCTCTAATTTCTTTAAGAGTCGGCAATTTCAAAGCGGGGTCAATTAAGGCCGGTGTTTCTAAATTAGCAAAGATATTATATTTAGTGTGATCATCTTTTATTTCTTTGGGATATTTTTTTAGTGGCGTCAGAACTTCGCCGACTTTATGAACAAGAAAATTATCTTTCTTCTCATTAATTTTTTTCTTTTTTAAATTATTTTTTTTCTTCTTTAGGGCCGGTTTGTCAGCTCGAGCATACATCGTACCCCGACAGAAATGACTACCACAGGAACATGGCTGATCACCGCCACCAAGACTAGAATCGAATTCATAGTCAAAGGCTAACTCTTCACCGGGAAAAATATGACGCAAAGCAAAAAATAAATTATGACCTTCATGATCAATTGTACTGCAATTAGCCGCGCAAGAATGGTTAATCAAATGAACGCCAATCGCCTTTAAATCAAGGGGAAAAATTGAGAGACCATTTAAATATTCAAACGCATAGCAAGCATTCGCTTCCGCGTGCCGCTTTTCTACTTCAATATCGCTCACTACTAAACCAAGATAATCCCCGATTAAAGTTCCGGCTGGGATATGCTTCAGCGCAAAAACACCACTACCTTTAGTTAATGTCTTTTTAATTTTATAATATTCGGGTGAAATTAAAAACATATTTATTTCTATTTTTCCTTATCTTATTTATAAATTAAATTTTCTCAAATAGATATTGAGGAATTTTGTCTAAATGCCAGGCGGCTTTCCAGTTACAATCACCCAGCCCAGCATTCCAATACTCTGCCTTAAGCTCAATCGCTCTTTCGACGTTTACCTTATTTAAATATTTACCAAGATTAGGTACAGAATTTTTATCAGTACCATTAATTAAATAGAAATAAGTTCCATTAAAAAGTACTGATAAAGACGCTGCAACAATTTTCCCCGCAACTTTTAAGCTAACGATTTGCCAATTATACGACAAAGAAAGTAAATCTTTCCAAGGTTTTCGTTCCGCTTCGGACTGCAAATAAGAGTCAGAAAATTTAGCGGTACTTAATTTAAAAATTTCATCCAGATCCTCAAAATTGTTATAAATTATTTCTGGTTTAACTACTTCTACTTTTCTAAATTCGGCTCTCATATTTTGACTTTTTTTTGAAGATAAACGCGCTTTCAAAAAATCATCAAAATTATTAAAACCACGAAGCGGTAAAATATAGGAATAATCTTCAAGCGGCAGTTTAACCGTAAACTCATCTTCGCCCGAAATATCATAGCATTTCGCCGGACCAGGAATGGCGGCATAGAGATCGGCAATTATGTAATCATAACCTAATTTTATAAACGGGCGACTTTCTTCACTCGGGTCTTCGGCAAAAAATTCGAAGCCGTAGCGAGGATGCTTTTGTAAAGGCAATAAGCCAACTAGTTTATCTTCGGTTTCTTCGTTATTATTTTTTTCATAGGCGGCCAAAAAACACAATTTTAATGGTTCATATTTATAAAAACAATAGCGAAAATCCCATTCATCAAAAATGGTTTCACGAGGCGACAAGGCTTTCCAGAGCGCTTCCGCCGTTTTTAGATCTCTAATCTCTTTAATAGAAATCATAATTTACATCACGTTCGGTTGGAGATGATAATAAGGTGGATTATCCTTATACCGTTTAATCGCCAAGCGAATAATTTCTTCCAAGAAGTCTCCATAATCCATACCAATTACTTCCGCGGAAGCCGAGAAAGTGCCTTCGGAATCAAGTGATGGGTTAGGATTAAGCTCTAAAACATAAGGGTTATTATTTTTATCAACACGAATTTCAATTCGTCCGTAATCATGACAATCTAAAATATTATAGGTATCAAGCGCAATTTCACCAAGTAATTGCTCAAGTTTTTTACCAATATTTTTCGGTGGTCGCTGAACGATAATTTTTTTATATTCGCCGCCATCAGTATATTTAGCCTCAAAAGGATAAATATGCCATAAGTTTTCGGGTAAATTATCAAAAATCGAACGAGCTAATGGCAAAATACGTAAATCATCATCATCGGAACCAATAATCGGCACATCATACTCATCACCTTCAATATATTCTTCAATTAAAGCGGGACGACCAATCTCTTTTAAGACCTTCTCGAGCTGACGGTGAAGTTCTTCTTTATTTTTAACAACTGAATCATTCGTAATCCCGATAGAGTTGTCGGTATTTGCCGGCTTAACAATCAGCGGGTATTTTAAGTCATCGCGAATATCGTCATCCATTGAATAAATATAATCCCATTCTGGAGTCGGAATTTTATGATAACTTAATAATTTCTTGACGCGAATTTTATCAATACATAAACCGAGTGTAAAAGGATTCGAGCCGGTATACGGAATTTGTAAAGTATCTAAAATAGAAGCGACGTGTGGCTCTAGTAAACTTGAATTATTTATGCGCTCACAAACATTAAAAACCAAATCAACGTCAGAATTCTTTAAGTCATTAAAAGCTTTTGGTAAATCGTTGAAGTCAAAAAAACTAAGCTTATAGCCTCTTTCACGCAAAGTTTTTTCAATTTCCGTTCCAATAACCGTTAAATCCTTTTCAACCACTGTTTCCTGATCTTCCCCGTTTTCTTCATACATATTACAAGCAATGCCGATATGTAAATTGCGCTGGTTTGAAATCGCCATTTTTCTAATCTTTTCGATTTTACTACGACGCTTTAAAATATCAACGTTAATTGCTGATGCCTGAAAAGGTGAACGACGGGTTGTTTTTCCAATTGAAGAAGCCGGATGAAATTTAGCCACTTCGTAATAAATCGCTTTTTTAGCCTCTTGAAGGTTATCAGAAGCATCAAGCGGATTATCGCCAGAAACTAAAACCCAACCCAAATATTCATAGCCATCGGGTGGACACAAAACCGAGTCACCAATTTTCTTTTCAAATTGAAATTCTTTAATAAATGGTCGACGTCTTAAATCTTCATCAATATCTAAATTAACAATAATTCCCGAGTAATCAGAAGAAAAAGTTTCGGCCGCTAAATATTCGTATGGTCCCGCCGGAAATTCAAATTTTGGAATATAGATACCACAAGCAATTTTTAATAAATTCTCGATCATATCGACGTGCCAGGCCGCCTTAATACTTGGATAAACTTCATCGCCGCCTAAGCGTAAATTAACTTCAACCGGAATCGGACCTTTGGCAGTTGATTTAGCTTCAAAATGAACGCAACCGTTTAAAATACCGAGTTTTTCTAGGGTTTCATCAGCGAGGGCCATTAATTCTGCTTGGTGTTTTACTGGTAAACTCGACGGCGTCATGCGCGTTGTTTCAATAAAAAATGGTTCTTTGGTTTTACCATTATCACTAATAGCACTAAATTTTATTTTTCCATTTTGAATTAAAATATCAATATCAACTTCGTCACCATCAATATATTCTTCAACAAAAACCTCAAGCCCATCCGCGAGTGCTGACTCAACTTTAGCGGAAATATTCTTCTTTATATAATTATAACTTTCACGAAGTTCTTCGGCGTTATCAACTCGCATTACAAAAGCACTAGAGGCGCCATAAGCAGGCTTCACGACTAAAGGAAAATGAAAGTCTTTTAAAATATCATCAATATCTTTACAATTTTTTAGAGATCTAAATTTAAGAGTCGGCAAATTATTGGCTTTACAAAATTCACGAAAAGAAAATTTATTTCTAACCTGGACAGCGACTTTATAAGGGATATTAACTAAATGATATCTATCGGCTATTTTAGAGGTTAAAAGCACGTCATCCTCAAGAAAAGTAATAATACCGTTGGCTTTTACTCCTGGGTTATTACTAAAAAATTTATCAACCGCCCCGAGTGAGTCGGCGTAATTAGAAGTATCAGCGGAAATAGAATAATCAACGTAAGGCTGAAAACTATTGGCCTCGCGGCTTAAAATAATCACTTTTAACCCAAAATTCTTAACTTTTTTAATAAAAAGTTTTTTAGAATGAAGGGGATCGTTAGCGCCGGTGCTATTAACTATTAAAACCGTTTTACCAGCTAAAGGACTACGGTTAGATTCTAAATTACCGCTGCCGTTCATAGTTTTTTTAAAATTATGTGTAAAACTCTTATATTTATTGTATTATAACACTTTTAAAAAAAACAACAATTTAAATTAGATTTGTTTTAGGCTTTTTGAACTTAAATCAATTTGCGCTTGAACTAGCTCGGGATTTAGTTCCAAATGAGCATTTTTTATCTCCCAGGCAATTGCCGACAAAGATTCGTAAAAAGTCTTGCCTTCAGTCATTTTCTTTTCAATACTTGAAGGAGAATAAACTAATTTAATATACTCAACCGCTAGTTCATCTGGCAGTGCCCCTTCTTGAAAATTAAATAGTTCATAAACTTTTTTAGCCTCGGTTTCGCTTAAATTAGCCATTAATTCCCTGGCCGCCCCAAGAGTATAATTTTTATTATTTAAAACAATTTCTTTTACTTGATGAAAAACCTGATTTAACTCACGATTAGCCGCCTGCTCGTCCTTTGATACGCCACTTCTGGCCTCATACTTATTCATAATTTTAATATTTACTTTTTTAAATAATATTTTCTTTCCGCTTCGCTTAAATGCTCAATTGCGTAACGAAGCGCAGTTCGGGGTATTTGTTTAACATTCTCATCTAAAAAGCTAGTTAGCTTCTCTCTCGAAACCCTTTTGCCGACTTCGCGCAACATCCAGCCGACTGCTTTATGCATTAAGTCATGCTCGTCATTTAATAACTTCTTCGCCAAATTAAAAGTCACTTCGGCTCTTCCTTTTTGAATAAAGGCGTAGGTAGCGACCATCGCAATTCTTCGCTCCCAAAGATTTTTTGAGACGGCTAGTTTATCAAGAATTTTTAATTTCCCTTCTTCTAAAACTAAATAATCTCCTAAAATTTTCGCAACTGATAAATCAACTAAATCCCAATTATTTATTCTTTTCGTATGTTTTAAATAGAAATTAACAATTTTAGTTTTTATCTTTCGCTCATTAGTTTTCTGGTATTTAGCAATTAAAATTAGCAAAGCGACCAAGCGAAATTCATGATATTTACTATCCAAGAGAATAGAAATGTCCTTTAAATCAAGGTTAATATACTTCAAAGCGATTTTTCGGCTTAACGGCACTGATATGCCTAAAAAGATGTCGCCAGCACCATACTGGCCCTTAGCGGTCTTAAAGAAGCGCGCCAAACCGACCGCCGCCTCAGCATTAGCTAAACTTTTTAATTCCTTAGTAATTTTTGCAAGATCGCTCATAATTCTAAAAAATCTTTAATTTTTTAATAATGATAATTTTTATTTTGTAAAATAGTAGCAGAGCGATAAATTTGCTCAAGGAGAATTACGCGCGCTAGTTCGTGCGGAAAAGTTAAAGCCGAAAGTGATAAGCTTGGATATTTTTGATACAAAAATTCGTTGAAACCAAGCGCACCGGCCATAACTAGTATTAAGGGTGATTTCTTTTCCAAAAAAAGCGCAAAGTCACGTGAGTTTAATTCTTGACCACGCTCGGCCATTAAATAAATTAAAGTATCTTTTTGCTTAATTAAATAATTTTCAATTTTTTCGGCTTCAAATTCTTTAGCTTTAGCTTGGAGTTTTTCCGAAAAAGAAACCGCTTCGAGCTCAATAATTTTTAACCGCGCATACGGTTTTAAACGCTTGAAATACTCGGCAATTAGATTTGAATATGCCTTATCTTTTATCTTTCCAATTGCTAGTAGCGTTATATCAATCATTTTTTCTTTTTTTATTTTTCAGTTTTTAATTACCAAGATCCGCTACCACCGCCGCCACCTGATGAACCACCACCGAAGCCACCAAAACCGCCGCCGCCGAGGCCACCTCCCGAGCCGCCACCAAAACTACCGGGACCGCCGAAAAACCAAAAATGATTGCCTCCTTTTTTTGGTGTTTTCGGTTTCGGTAAAACTCGAGAAACTAAAAAATCAAATATTAAACCAAGAATACCAACGCCAAGCGGCAAGAAAATTAAGAAAATTAAAGTGCGCAAAAAAATTAAGGCTAAAACTAAACCAATAACAAGACCAATAATTCCGCCCTCCCACCAGTTTCGACTTTTTGCAAGATAGCGCCAGAGTGCGCCGAGACCATAAAATAAACCAATAACAATCCAAAAAATCGAATCAATATTTAAATGAGACATTAAGCCCGTAGACTTTGTCGTCGGGTCGGCTGTGTATTCTCCCTTCGTAGCGGAAATTATTTGATCGACCGCCGAATTGATGCCACTATTATAATCCCCGGCTTGAAAAGCGGGCTTTAATGTTTTTGTAATTATTTGATAAGTCGTCGCGTCCGGCAAAGCGCCTTCTAAACCATAGCCGGTTTCGATGCGCATTTTTCGATCATCGAGAGAAATTAAAAGTAAAACGCCATTATCTTTTTTATCTTTTCCAATTCCCCAGTCAGCAAATAATTTTACCGCATAATTTTCGATTGAATCGCCATTTAAACTTTTAATGGTGACAACTGAAATTTCATTACTAGTCTCAGCACTAAACTGCGTTAATTTTGCGTTTAAACTCGTTACTTGCTCGCTATTGAGCATGCCCGCGTAATCATTAACAAAACCGGTCGGTTTCCCCGGATTAGAATAAGCCCGGGCCGAAAAACCGACCAGTAAAAGGAAAATAATAATACCGAATATGAACAAAATACGTCGGCGCATGAAGGTAATAATTATTTTATTAACGAGAAACTATTTTATTAGCGAGAAATTAATTTAAGTTTAAATCAACTTTTGGCGCTTCACTAGTAGCGGGCGCGACTTGAAAATAAGCTTTTTCAGTGAAATTAAATCGAGGCGCTAAAATATTCATCGGGAATTGTTTAATTAGAACACTATAAGCTTTAACTTCCTCATTATAGCGTCCACGCTCAACACTGACTCTGTTTTCCGTGCCTTCAAGTTGCGCCATTAAAGTTTGAACAGTATCGATTGATTTAAGTTGTGGATAATTTTCCATAACCGCCAGTAACCTGCTTAATGAGCTTTCAACTTGAGTAGCTGCTTCCGCTTTAGCGTTAACAGTATTAGCACCGGCGTAATTAGCACGAGCTGCCGCTAAGTCTCCAAAAACTTTCTGTTCTTGACTCATTGCGCCTTTAACGGCTTCAACTAAATTCGGAATTAAATCAAAACGTCTTTGATATTGGACTTCAACTTGCGCCCATTGTCCATTGACTTGCTCATTAGCTTTTACAAGTGTGTTATAGGATTGCCAAAACCAGCCGACAACAATAACTACAACGGCCAAAATTACTCCTAAAATAATCATTGAAGATTTTTTCATAATTTTTTCTCTTATCTGCCGATATTTAGCTTATATTAATCTAAATAGGCATTTTATAAATTTTTTAAGATAACGCAATTATAGCACTTTTTTTCAAAAAATACAAGAAAAAGCTATATTTTAATATTTTGCCTGGCTCCAATTTTCAAGCCATTTAATAAATACTTCCCCTTGTCTATTGTCCGGTCTAATTCTTCGCAGGGCCCAAATATTTCCGATGGAATGTTTCGCGCCGGGAATTACGGAAACGGCAGCCGTGTATCCCGCCTCGGTTTCTAAAGCAAAAAATGACTCTTTAAAAAAACCGAAAGGATAAGCGAAGGTTTCAACGGGAATACCAGAAATTTGTTCTAATGTTTTTTTACTTTCTTCAATTTCAAATTTTGCGTCCTTTGTTTTTTTGCTGCGCAGATCAGGATGATTAAAAGTATGTGAACCGATTTCAACTAAGCCGCTAGAAGCCAGCTCTCTAACTTGATCTCTCGTTAAATACCCCGGCGTTCCGAGCGCATTTATAATGACATAAAGAGTCGCTTTATAATTATATTTTTTTAAAAGTGGAAACGCTTTAGTATAAAAATCTTCATAACCATCATCAAAACTTAAAACCACGCTTTTCGCGTCAACATTTTCGCCAGCGCGTAAAGACGCAGCGACATCAGAGACAAAAAGAGTTTGATAATTATTTTCTTTTAGCGCTTCAAGCTGAGACTCAAAAATTTTCGGCTCTAAATATAATCCCTTAAGCGTCGTAGTCGCACTCGGACTTTCAACGTAATGGTACATTAAAATCGGTACGGTAATGATATGGCCCTTTAATTCTTGAGCGGCTGTTACTGCACGCACTAATTTAGTATCCGTGCTTGAACTAATATCTATCGGTTCGCCCGAATTAACCGGGTTTTTTGTGTTCATTACTTCAATATACTTATTAGTTTTATATACTTCTTTTTTCGCTATAATTCTTGACCAGTTTTTTTGAATAAAAAATAATGACAAAATTAAAATAACGCAAAAAAGACCTAAATAAATTAATATCTTTTTATTTTTTTTATTGGTTGTAAATAATTTTATAAGAGACATTTAAACATTAGTAATATTTAAATATTAGTAATACTCGCTTCTATCGTAATACTTACTTCCAGTTTAACAAAAAACTCGCACTGAGGCGAGTCTTTGTTCTTAAATTACATTATTATTATTTCTGCGGTGCAACTGGTCCAGGAGTAGCTGGACTAGGATTCGCTGGTGTTGTAATTACTTGATAAGTTGCCGAATCAGCGGGTAAGCTTTGCACCTGAATAAATCCTTGTTGTCTTTGGGCACCTTGGATATTAAAACCTTGTGAATCAAAACCTTGATTTTGCATCATTGGGCACTGTCGTCCTCCTTGAAAATCAGAACGGAAAGCACCATTATTGCCATACATCATATTATCACCACGTTCATAATTATAATGTCTGGTTGCTCTCGCTCCCATCGCGGCCCCAAAACAAAGTAAAGCAAAGGCAATGATTGCAACTAAAAATACTTTAGCGACAACATGGCCGTGACAGCCGTGTCCCATACAGCCATGACCAACGCAACCATTGTGCATTTCATTATGATTTAATGGTTCGGGGCGCATTTGTTTTTGCTGATTTGCTTGGTTTGCTTGATTCCCTTGGTTTTGATGATTTCCTTGATTTTTAATGTCTTCCATAAATTTTTTATAAAAAATTAGCGTTTAACTTATTTATAATACGCTAAAAATTAACATTTTCTTTAGAATTGTAATATGGACATAAAGTACGTCTAGTTATATAGTATTTAAGGTGCTTATTAATTTTAATAAAAATTAATCCTATGGCCAGAATTATCGGGAAAGGTTATTCATTTAATGATGTTTTAATATCTCCCAAATATAATAAAATTGTCTCCCGTCGTGATGTAAAATTTGAAACTCAGGTCACTAAAAATTATAAGTTAGATATTCCGATTATCGCTGCTAACATGGATACGATTTGCGAATTTGAGATGGCAATTGCGCTTGGTCGACTAGGCGGACTTGGCGTTATTCATCGCTTTTTAAGCATTAATGACCAAGTAGAACAGATTAAAAAAATAAAAGCCCAAAACTTACTGACCGCCGCCGCAATTGGGGTTAAAGATTATGAAGAAAGGGTAAAAGCTTTAAACGAAGTGGGAATAAATATTATTGTTTTAGATGTCGCGCATGGTCACTCTAAGCGCACTGGGAAAACTCTTGATTACATAAAAGCGAATTATCCAAACATTGATGTCATTGTTGGTAACGTCGCTACTAAAGACGCGGCTGAGTATTTTATCAGTAAAAAAGCCGATGGTATTAAGGTCGGAATTGGGCCCGGTTCGGCTTGCACGACAAGAATTATGACTGGAGCTGGTGTGCCTCAAATTACCGCCATAATGGACGTCTACGAGGCCACTCAGGGACGAGTCCCAGTTTGCGCTGATGGCGGAATAAAGTGTCCCGGTGATTTAACAAAAGCAATTGGCGCCGGGGCTGACACAATTATGAGCGGCGCGATATTTGCTGGAACTGACGAAACTCCTGGTGAAGTAATTATTAAGGATGGAAAGAAATTTAAAGAATACCGCGGTATGGCCAGTTTTCTCGCGACAGTTAAAAAATTAAAATTAGATGGCCAAAAAATTGACGAAGATGTTCATGTTGAGGGCGAAGCAACTCTTGTTCCGAGCCGCGGCCCCATGGCTAAAATCATTCATCGTTATTTAGGGGGTCTAGCTTCAGGAATGACCTATGTCGGCGCGGATAATATTGAAAAACTTCGCGGCAAAGCTGATTTTATTGAAATTTCAAATGCCGGTTATATGGAAAGCACGGCTCATGTTTTAGTTAAATCAGATATTTAAAGAATATAAAATTAAAATAAAAAAAGAGACCGTTTTTTAGGCGGTCTTTTTTGTTTTTTTAAAATGTTTTTGACTTAGTTTTAAGAAATTAAAGAACTTGTTCAGCAAAAGATGCAATTGGACTACGCAAAGTTTGCTCAAGATTAATAACTCCCACCATTTTATTTCCGGTCATTTCTTTAATGGCATGGGTTAAACCGGCCGAATAAATATCCAAAAATGGATTATCGATTTGACCAAGATCACCAGTAAAAACTATTTTAGCGCCGGCGCCAACTCTAGTTATTAATGTCTTTATTTGATGCCGGGAAAGATTTTGAGCATCATCAACAATAATAAATGCACCATCAAAAGTCACACCGCGGGTAAACTGAACGACTTTGATGTAAAAACCATTTTGATCAAAAATATCATCAACATAAATTGCCATGTTTGAGGCGTTTTTAGCTGAGTTATTCTGATTAATACTTTGGTTTTGTTGTTGATTTCTTTTTTTGCGATTTCGTTTCGAATTTGAAAATTGAACGAGTATTTGTGGTAATACTTCTTCATTTATTTCCTCCAAGCGATTCCCCCTTTCACCTTTCAAAATCTTAGTTAAAGCTTGTTCAATCGGCTCAGTGTACAAAGCAATTTTTTGACCAACTGTTCCGGGTGTAAAACCTAATTCCTGTTTTCTTTCAACTGGTTCTGGTATCCTAAAAATTAAGACTTTTGAATACAAACCTTGTCGACGCTGCTGAAGACCAGTAGCAACAGCAATTAAAGTTTTTCCTGAGCCGGAGCCACCTTGAATAAAAACACAAGGGACGTCGGGATCAAGCGCGAAATGAAGAGCAATTGCTTGCTCCCAATTTTTTTTACCGATATTGCGCGGACGAATTCCACAGGCTTCGATATCAAAGTCAATTACTTCGAAATTTTCACCGTTTCGAATAGCCGCAAACTCTCCTTTTTTTTTGTTTTCCGGACGTAGGTAGCCAATTATGGCGGCGCCATCCGGAACTTTTTTTAATTTTCCTAGCGCCGGGAAGCTCATACTCTGCGTAATATCCGCATTCGTATTCGTAGTTGTAACCTGAAATAGTGGCGTAATAAAATCTTTGTGCGTGATTTTAGCTCGACTTTTCAGATATTGTTCAACAACAACCTCCTTAAGTTTAACATTTCCTTCTTTTTTATTACCAATACCTCGAGCTAAAATTTTTAATTCGAGATCATTTGAAACCATTTTCACTTTATCATAGCCGATATAAGGCGGATGATTTTTTGTAGCGCGGGTAAGAACATAGTTCAAGGTCGCAATAATTTGATGATCAGGAATATTCTCGTCCAAATTCATTTTAGAAAACATCATTCCCGACTCAATTACTAAACTCGTGCTTCCAGTTTCTTGAAGGCGATCAATTTCGCGAACAGCTTTTCGCACTTCAAGGCTAACACGCGGATCATTTTTCAATTTATCGAGCTCATGAATAACGGTCACGGGTACGACGAGTAAATTTCCGCCTTTACGC
>JBBRSQ010000021.1:0-12363 GCA_038245255.1 Patescibacteria group bacterium
CCCTAGGGGAATCGAACCCCTGTTAACAGGATGAAAACCTGACGTCCTAACCACTAGACGAAGGGACCAAAATTTCCAAAATAAAAATCTAATGACTTAGATTTATTCTAATTCTATAGATAAATAGTCTTTCTGTCAATAAAAATAATTCAGTGCTATAATTAGGGAAAAGATTCAATTTATTCAAAATAAATGGCAAAAAGGAAAACAATTGGTTTGGCTTTAGGATCGGGTGCCTTTCGCGGCTTTGCCCATATTGGCGTGATTAAATCGCTACGAAAACATAATATTCCAATTGATTATTTAAGTGGCTCAAGTATTGGCGCTTGGGTAGCTGCTCATTACGCGATTTTTCAAGATATTGATACATTTGAAAAAGAACTGGCGATAAATTTAAAGAATAATTTACCATTATTTCTAGATTTAAGTTGGTCAGGCGGATTTATTGGTGGCGTAAGATTTCGAAAATTTTTAGAAAATAGTTTACACCACCATGTCTTTTCCGAAATAAAAATTCCTCTTGAAATCGTGGCTACTGATTTAGCTTCTGGTCAGCCTTATGTTTTTAATAGCGGTGATATTGCTCTTGCTGTTCGTGCGAGTACATCTGTTCCCTTAGTTTTTAAGCCGGTGAAATATAGAAATAAGCAATTTATCGATGGTGGCTTAAGTGATCCCGTCCCAGTTGATATTGTTAAAAAAATGGGAGCAGATATTGTAATCGGCGTAAATTTATATAATCAAAATGAATTTATTGAAAAAAAGTTTACAATGAGAAAAGTTGTTCTTCGCAGCACGCGCATTGTTATGCATAACTTATCGAAAGCAGCTCTTAAAAATGCCGATGTTACTATTGAGCCGGATATTTCTAAATATTTAAAAAGAAGAGCGATATCTAAATATTTAACTCAAGGTTTAATGACTGAGATGATTCAAATCGGTGAGCACTCCACCGATAAGGTAATACCGCAAATAAGAGAATTGCTAAAATAAAAATGAAATACCGATTATATACAACTTCGCAAAAAGCCTGGGATGGAATGTTCAAAGCCATGACTAAGGCGGAAAAATCTATTTACATCGAAATGTATATTTTTTTAGATGACACGCAAGCGACTCATAATTTTTTGGGTTTATTAAAAGATAAGGCAAAGTCGGGTCTTGAAGTAGTTGTTATTGCGGATGCTTATGGAAGTGCATCTTTACACGGCACGGCTGTAAATGAACTAAAAGCCGCCGGCGTTGAATTTATCTTTTTTAGTCATTGGTTTAGACACACGCATCGTAAGTTTTTAATTGTCGATAATAAAGTGGCTTTTATTGGCGGTGTAAATATTAAAGAAAAAATCCGACATTGGCATGATTTGCAAATAAAAGTCGAAGGAAAAGTAGTCCTACCGATATTAAAGTCTTTTGCGTATGCTTACCAAATCATGGGCGGAAAGAAAGAATCAATTTTAAAATATAGTCGCTTGCCCCTTGTTAAAAAAATTAAGTCTTGGATAACTGATAGTATTGTTGGCACAAACCGTCTGTATGATTTAAATAATTATTATAAAGAAAGAATTGGTAATGCTAAAACATCGATTAAAATAGTTACTCCTTATCTTTTGCCTCCGCGCTGGCTCTTAGTTATTTTAGATGATGCTTGCAGGCGGGGCGTACAAGTTGAAATTTTAATTCCTAATGATACTGATATTAAGCCTCTTAATAAGATTAATTATTTAAATGCTTGCCGCATGTCCGCCTTTGGAGTTAAATTCTATTTAATACCGATAATGAATCACGCTAAAGTTATGCTAATTGATGACGAAGAGGGCTTAATTGGCTCACAAAATATGGATGTCTTATCTTTTAATTTAAACATGGAAGCCGGAGTATTTTTTAGACAAAAGAATTTAGTTAACGACCTAAAAAATATTTTTGCTCACTGGCGCAATGAATCTGTTTACTTTAATGCTTCAGAAAAAAAGATAAAGTGGTTCGATAAAATATTGATAACTATTTTTAAATTATTTTACCCAATCTTCTAAATCTAACAATTAATTTTCTTTGTTAGGACCGGATTAATCCGGTCTTGTGTTTTTAAGGATATTCGGCTATAATAAATCTAATTAATTTTTAAATTTTAATTACCATGGTTGGAAATTTTATTAAGATTAAAGGAGCAAGGACAAATAATTTAAAAAATATCGATTTAGATATACCCCGAGACAAATTAGTTGTTATAACTGGTTTATCCGGATCGGGAAAATCCTCACTAGCATTTGATACGGTTTATGCTGAGGGACAACGTCGTTACGTTGAATCCCTGTCTTCTTATGCTCGCCAATTTGTTGGTTTAATGGATAAGCCAGACGTTGATTTAATCGAGGGTTTGTCACCGGCGATATCAATCGATCAAAGGACTGTTGGTCATAATCCGCGTTCAACCGTTGGTACAGTCACGGAAATTTATGATTACTTACGTTTATTATATTCAAAATGCGGCCAACCATATTGCCCAAATTGTGATATTAAATTAAAGAAAGATTCCGAAGAGAAGAAAACTTCAAAAAAGATCCGCGGCCGAGAGATTAAGTCAACGAAATTAGAGAGATTTTTTAATTGTCCAGAATGCGGTTATCGACGAGCCGAGCTTGAGCCTAGAGATTTTTCGTTTAATTCCGGTCATGGCGCCTGTGTAACTTGCGGTGGTCTCGGCACAAAAGCAGAAATTGATCCCGAATTAGTTTTTAACCCAAATTTAAGTATTTTAGAAGGAGCGGTTAAACCTTTATCTCATGCTAACCTAAATGGTAATGGTTTATTTTTAGAGCTTAATGAATTAGCTTCACGACACGATTTTAGCCTTCGTCCGGCGATTAAAGATTTAAAGATCGAAGAAAAGAAGTTAATTTTAGATGGCGATGGCCAATTCGTCGGTTTGCTTAAATATTTAGATGAAAAATATCTTGAAACGAAATCTAGTTTTGTAAAACAGGAAATTGAAAAGGTCATGCGCGTTTCTCTTTGTCCGACTTGCCGAGGGGCGCGACTAAAAGCGGAAATATTAGCGGTCAAGCTAGACAAACTTTCAATTTTTGAAATTACTAATAAAAGTATTAAAGATTTAAGTTTAGTTCTTGAGAATTGGTTCAAAGGTGGGCTGGCTTTAAACGTAAACACAAAAATTGTTGAACCGATTGTGCGTGAGATGCTTAAAAATCTAGAACTTTTATCTAATGTTGGTTTAGACTATTTAACTCTTAGCCGTTCTGCGGCAACTCTATCTGGTGGCGAGGCCCAAAGAATAAGACTCGCTTCACAAGTCGGCTCGACTTTGAGCGGCGTGCTCTATGTTCTTGATGAACCGTCAATCGGCTTACACCAAAGAGACAATGATAAACTAATAACCACTTTAAAAAATTTACGCGATAATGGTAATACTGTTATTGTTGTTGAGCATGACGCCTCGACGATGATGGCGGCGGATTGGTTAATTGATATCGGTCCAGGAGCGGGTGAATATGGTGGCAATGTTTTATTTACGGGAATTCCTGAGGATATTAAAAATTGTGCTGATTCATTAACAGGCGCTTACTTATCAGGAAAGAAAGAGATTAAGATTCCAAAAATTTTTCGCAAAGGCAGTGGTAAAGCCATTAAAATTTTAGGAGCGACTGAACATAATTTAAAAAATATTAACGTCGAAATTCCCTTAGGAAAATTAGTTGCTATTACGGGCGTATCTGGGTCAGGCAAGTCAACTTTAATGAGTGACATTTTAGCAAATGCCTTAACAAGAAAATTTTATCGTGCAAAAGTCGAACCAGGCGCACATAAGGAACTGACTGGTTTAGAGTTTATTGATAAAGTTATTGATATTGACCAATCGCCGATTGGGCGCACGCCGCGTTCAAACCCAGCAACTTATACGGGTTTATTTACTTATATCCGTGATTTGTTTGCCGAACTTCCGGAGGCGCGAGTCAAAGGATTGAGCGCTGGCCATTTTTCTTTTAATGTTCCTGGAGGTAGATGCGAAAATTGTGCAGGTGATGGTGTTATTAAAATTGAGATGCAATTTCTATCTGATGTTTATTTAACTTGTGATGTCTGTGGAGGAAAAAAATTCAAATCTAAAATTTTAGAAGTATTATATCAAGGAAAAAATATTTCTGAAGTATTAGAGATGACCGTTTCTGAAGCTAGAGAATTTTTTAAGAATCATAGCGCTATAAGCCAAAAGTTAAAAACCCTAGACGAGGTTGGTCTTGGTTATATTAAACTTGGTCAAAGTGCGACAACGTTTTCGGGTGGCGAAGCGCAGAGAATAAAGTTAGCAACCGAATTATCTCGTCGCGCAACTGGAAAGACTTTGTATATTCTTGACGAGCCGACTACTGGTTTACATTTTGCTGATATTGATCGCTTGCTTAAGGTTTTAAATATGTTAGTTGATCAGGGAAACACAGTTTTAATCATTGAACATAATTTAGATGTGATAAAATCGGTTGACTGGATAATAGACTTAGGCCCGGATGGAGGTGAAGCGGGAGGAACTTTAGTAGCTGCGGGTACGCCACCAGAAGTAGCTCAAGTAACAAAGAGTTTTACCGGTCAATATTTAAAAAAACTTCTATAAATCAGCGAGAATTTTTAAACTGAGATTTTTCGCTTCCACATCTAAGACAGCAAAAGTTGCGGCGGTAAAAACTCCCCCTAAAGTTCCGGGATTAACTATTAAGGTTGCTTCTTTTTTTTCAAGCCAGGGTTTATGAGTATGGCCGTAGAAAATAAAGTCTAATTTTAGAGGAGATAGTTCTTGAATTTTTTTTATTTTTTCCGGTTCATGACAAAAGCCGATGTTGACGCCGTCAAACTCATTAATCGACAATTCACCGCAATAATTAATATTTTTAAATTTAGCGAGTTCGGCTTCTTTATAAATTTCAGCATTTCCGGAGACAATAAAAACCTCGCCCAAAAAATTATTGGCGAGATAGGCGACCGTTTCTAAATTAGTTATATCTCCGCAACAAATAAGATTGTTAATTTTTGACTGATGACACCAGTTCAAGCATTTTTCTAAATTAACGAGGTTATCGTGGATGTCGGATATAATGGCGATTAACATATTTATTTTTTTCCGCGAAGTTTTATTTCATAAGTCATCTGTTCAAGTTTTCTTAGATGTCCCCGTGATTGATCATATTTAGTTCGTAAATATCCCGTCATATCAAAATCAATTAATTGGCCCATAATATCTTCGGCCATTTTTTTTATTTTAGCAACCTCAGAAAATTTTCCGGAAGCGGCCTGATTAGTAGCGTAGCGGACAAGCTCTCCAATCATGTCACAAATACCACCCAAGTATGACTCATAATCAAGAGATAGGTCAGAAGTAGCTTCAATTTTTTTATTTTTAATGGCTAAGTATAAAGTTTTTCCTTCCAAATATTCTTCCGCTGCGGCTTTATATGCACCTTCGCGGTGAAGTCTCTCAAAGCCGAAACGAGTCTCTAGATTTTTTAAAGCAGTTTCTATTTCTTTAATTTTAATTTCCGCTACTTTGAAATCAAACCTTTGTAAAGCAAAAATAGTTTTTTTTGCCTCAAATAGTATATTATTAGCCGCGCTGATAATTTGGCGACGCTCAGATTCATTAGCTTTATAATCAGTTTTTAATTTTTCGAGAAATTTATCGTTAATCATATGGTTATACTAAATTACTCTAAAGACTTCTTCAATACTTGTCTCGCCACCGAGCGCTTTTAAAACTCCATCTTGAAGCATAGTAACAGTGCCATTTTTGATTGCGGCCTGCTCGATATCAAAATCAGTAGCGTCTACTTTTTGAATTAATTTTTGAATTTCTGGTGTCATTGTAATCGTTTCATATAAACCGAGACGACCTTTATAGCCAATTTGTCCGCACTTCTCACAACCGACGCCATGATAAAAGACAAGTTTTTCGGGTATTTTAATTGCGGAATTGTTTATTTGGCTAAGAACTTCCTTAACTTTATTTAGGTCTTCAGGACTCAGCTCGCTTATCTTTTTGCAGTATGGGCACAGGCGACGAACTAAGCGCTGGCCAATAGTAAACTCGATGGCGTTAGCTAAGGTCTGGCGATCAAGGCCAAGACCGGCAAAACGAGATATTGCCCCGGCGGCACTGTTAGCGTGAATAGTTGATAAAACTAAATGGCCAGTTAGAGAAGCTTCCATGGAAATCTTTGCGGTTTCCATATCGCGGATTTCCCCGATCATCATAATGTTTGGATTTTGGCGGAGTAAAGATCGCATCGCGGAGGCAAAAGTATAACCGCGCTCTTCATCTATTTGCGTTTGCATTACGCCCGGAAGTTGATATTCAATTGGATCTTCGACAGTTATAATTTTAACATCCGGTTTATTTAATTTATTTAAAATACTATAAAGCGTTGTGGTTTTACCGCTACCAGTTGGTCCCGTAGTAATAATAATGCCGCGCGTTTTTTTCATTGCTAGCTGGAGAGAATTAAAAGCAACGGAAGTTATTCCGAGCTTATCCATATCTAAATTTACAGCGTTGGTTGAGAGAAGACGAATAACAATGGTTTCGCCATATCCGCCAGCAATAATTGATAAACGACAATCGAGCTTTCGGTCCGGCAAATAAACACTAAAGCGTCCATCAAAAGTTGCACGCTTTACATTAGTAGCCGTTCCCGCAAGAATTTTTATTTCCGAAAGAAGAGGCAAATAACTAGTTTTAGGTAATTTTAAAATATCATGTAAAACACCATCAATACGAAAACGAATACTGACATCTTTTTCAGTTGGTTCGATATGAATATCACCGGCGTCACTAACAACCGCGAGAGCCATAACTAAATTAATTAATTCGGAAGTCGGGATTTCTTTAACACGGGCAGCTATTAATTCGATATTTTGACCGAGTTCTTGAGCTTTCTGGTATTCTTCGGCTTTAATTTTAACGCCACGACCGATTGTTTGGGATATGACGATGTCGTATAGTTCATCAATATAATCAAAATCGCCAACTACGCGATAAACTTCTTCTAAGGAAGTTATTCCTTCGATTGCTTTTAAAACTCCATCTTGGAGCATGGTAATCATTCCGTTTTCAATCGCTTGCTGTAAAATTTTAAATGAAGGAGCACTATCAATTGTTAATTGTTTAATATTGTCATTCATTGTAAAGACTTCAAATATTCCGAGACGTCCTTTATAGCCAATAAAATTACAATTTTCGCAACCAGCCCCGGCTTTATAAATCTGAGGAAGGTTTTCTGGTATGTTCAAACCAGCTTTTGGAGAAACCACTGCTAAAATTTTATTAACTTGTTCAGTTTCGTCACTGCTCAGTTCATGGGGAACGCGGCAAATTGGGCAGAGCTTTCTTATAAGTCGTTGACCAACGACAGCGTTAATTGATGGGACTAAAAAATAAGGTTTAACACCAATATCAATTAAACGCGGAATAACACCAGCGGCATCATTAGTATGAAGAGTTGAGAGAACAAGATGACCAGTAAGAGATGCTTGCACAGAAATTTCCGCTGTTTCTAAATCCCGGATTTCTCCGACCATGACAATATTTGGATCCTGACGCAAAACAGAGCGCAAGCCGTCGGAGAAAGAATAGCCTCTTTTAGTATCGACCTGACTTTGGTTAATGCCTTTTAATTGATATTCAATTGGATCTTCGAGCGTGATAATTTTTGCGCCTGGTAAATTTAAGCGGTTAATAATTGAATACAGGGTTGTTGTTTTTCCACTGCCCGTCGGTCCAGTAGTTAGAATTAAGCCATTAGGTTTTGCTATTTCACGATTTAAAATCGGCATTATTTCAGGGCGCACTCCTAAATCCTCTAATTCCATAGTTGCCTCAGACGAGTCAAGTAGACGCATAACGACACTCTCTCCGTAAGCAGTTGGTAAAAATGAAGCGCGGACATCAATTTTTTTATCTTTTAAATATATTGTATAACGCCCATCTTGAGGCTTGTTCTCAATATTAATTTTAACACGTGCTAATATTTTTAAACGAGAAATTATTTTTTTCCATTTATCGCGATTAACTACCGCGGCTTCCTGAAGAACGCCATCTATTCTAATTCTTATTACAACTCCATTTTCTTCCGCTTCGATATGAATATCACTCGCTCCAACTTTAAGAGCGGTGGCAAGCATTAATGTTATAACATCAGTAATATTTACCTCGTTAATCTTATCATTAAGGCTTTTATAAGTTAAAATGTCTTGTTTGAATTTTTCTAAGCTAGCCTCGCTAATTTCAACGCCACTATCATAGCGTTTAATTTTTGGGATGCTTCGATAAGCTTCGAGTGCGTAGCCAAAACTATCCTTCGATATTAAGTAAAGTCTACCTTCGGCAAAATATTGCTCGCAAAGAGCGGCGAGCTCGGCCTCAATGGCGGCCGTCGGCTCGAGACAACCTAGGCGGATATTTTTTCCGTCATAAAAAAAACAGATGACGTTTAGTTCGCGCGCTTTTTCTTCTTGCACTAAAACTAAAGCTTCAGGACTAATTGGAAATCCAAAAAGATTAACATAAGGCAGGCCTTGCGCCTTAGCTAAGGTTTCTGTTTTTTTTTCAATTTCTTTTAATTTAATTTCGCCTTGCTTTTTAGCAAAACGACCGGCGACGCTTTCTTCGTCATCGGTCGGATTAATTAAATTTTCAATTGAAGCTAAATCGCTCATAGTTTATTTTTTTTGGAATACTCTTTCTAATTTAGCACGAACTTTATTTTCTTTAAGCTTTAAATAAAGGCTAGTCCAAGTAGTAATCTGAAAGGTTGTAAATAGTGAGCCAAATAAAGCGGCAGCCACTAAGGCAAGGAAGATCATTAAAAATACTAACCAAGTAATTGAGAAAACTATTCCAAACCAGAGTAAGGGCAAGAAGAGAACCGATATTGCTAAAAGTATTAAAAGGCTTGTGAAAAAGCTTATCACAAAAAGAACAACTGCTATCTCAAGACTGATTAGCCAGTTGTTTTTAAATAAATCCCAGGCAGTATTAAGAGATTTAGCAACTGATTTATTTTCAAGAACACGACACGCGATTGCATATTTAACAATTAAGGATAGAGAAACGGCAACGGGAACAAAAATAACGAAGAGAACAATATAAGCAACAACGAAGGCAGTGTTATTACTTAGGATCATAAATAGAAGCGGGATACTAATGATGAAGAAGGCAAAGCTAATTAAAATTTTAATTAAAATATTTAAAGCTAAAATTGACCAAAAATTCTGGCTGCCAATTGTTAGACCGTTGCGGATAGTTGCTAAACTTACTTTTTTCTTCGGACTTAGAATTTTTTTAACGCTATCTATTAAGGCGGCTTGAGAAGAGATTGCGAGCCAGATAAAAACTGAAATGAGCGTTAATGTTAACAAAAGAATAGTTAAAGTGTTGATTATAATTACAAAATTTTGGTTGATAAGATCGGCTAAGCCAAACCAAACGCTAACCAGGAGATCACGTAATGCGAGTAAGCCACTTAAATTTTGGTAGGAGCCGTCAACTATGCCTGGAGTTAAGCTTTGTGTAAAAAACTGATACTCCATGGCGCCACCGGCCACTGCCAAAGAGGCAAAAAGACCAAAAAACCACAAATACTTATTATTCCAGGCGATGCTTAAGGCTTGTCTTAAAATTGAACGATAAGAGAACATATTTGTTTAAAATTAATTGAAAAACTTAAAAAAGTCTGATATTATTATAACATAATTCAATAATTAATACCAAATAATTTCGACCATTACGGACGATGTTTTAAAAAAATAATTATGCTAAGTGTTCTTGATAATTTAAAACAGCAAATAATAAAAGAATTAAAGCTTCAGGGAGCTAATTTTTCTTATCCACCTAGTAGTGATTTAGGCGATTTGAGCTTGGCTTGTTTCGAGTTGGCGAAAGCTAAGAAAATTAGTCCAGCTGAAGCGGCGCAGCAGTTAGCGATTAGCTTAAGTGCTCAAAAAAGACTGAAAAAATATTTTAGCGATATAAAAGCGGCTGGGCCGTATTTAAATTTTTATATTAATAGCGAATATCTAGCGAATCGCGTGATTAATGAGGTTAGAAGCGCTAGAAGTAAATATGGAAACAATTCGACTGGAAAGAAAAAAAAGATAATGATTGAATATTCAAACGGAAATACACATAAAGAATATCATGTTGGACATTTACGGAATATCTCATATGGAGATGCGATTAGTCACCTCCTGAGCGTTAATGGTTACGCAGCTATTCCTGTCTCTTATATTAATGATTTTGGTATTCACGTGGCTAAAACTTTATGGAATTGGCAGAAAAATAAAAAATATGCGGCAAGCACGGACAATAAGGGCTATCTTTTAGGAAAATGTTATAGCGAAGCGGCGGGAATTTTAATTGAGCACCCTGAATATAAAGAGGAAGTCGTAGGGATTATGAAAAGTATTGAAAGCCGTAGCGGTGATTCATATTTACTTTGGCAAGAAACGAGAGATTGGAGCATAAAATATTTTGATTCTATATATGGTGATTTAGGAATAAAATTTGATCATATTTTTTATGAAAGTGAATTTATTAGTGACGGTTTAAAATTAGTTTCAGACCTTATTAAGTCAGGACTTTTAATAAAAAGCGAGGGCGCGATTATCGCCAACCTTGAAGAATATAAACTTGGAGTTTTGCCAGTCATTAGAACCGATGGGACCGCCCTTTATCCAGTGGCCGACTTAGCGCTTGCTCAAGAAAAGTTTAAAAAATATCAAATTGATGAGTCTATATATGTGGTTGATATTCGCCAGGGTCTTTATTTTAAGCAATTAGCGAAAATATTTGAGTTAATCGGTTATAAACAAAAAATAAAACACCTGACTTACGACTTTGTGACTCTGCCAGACGGCATGATGTCTTCTCGAACGGGAAATGTCATAACTTATGAAGAATTAAAAAACAAAATTTTAGATAAATTAATTATTGAGACGACCAAGAGACATGATGATTGGACCAGTGACCGGATTAGGCAAGTCGCTTGGAGTTTAATGGTTTCAACAATTAAGTTTGAAATGCTCAAAGTCAGTGCTGATAAAATTATTACCTTTAATTTTGAAGAAGCTTTACGATTTGACGGTTATACCGCTATCTATCTACAATACGGTTATGCTCGTTTAAAGAGCATCGTTCGTAAAGATAATTTTAATTTATTTTCGCCCCGCGCTAATTTAAATGAGCTTCGTGAAACTAAAGAAAAAGATCTTTTACTTAAAATTGCTCGTTATCCAGAATTAATTAAAATAGCCGGCGATAAATACAATCCCAGTGAGGTGGCTAAATATTTATTTGAACTTGTTCAATTATTTAATGATTATTATCATGGTATAAATATTCTGAAGGCTGAGCCGAAAATACGCCGAGCGCGTTTAGCCTTAATTAAAGCCGTCGCTCAAGTTTTAAATAATGGTTTTAGTATTTTAGGACTTAAAGTGGTTGAGGAGATGTAAATATTAATGTTTTAATGTTTGATTAGCAGTACTAAGAATAAAAATATGAAAAAAAATGAAAATGAGGCCGATAAATCACTTGAAAAAATAGTATCACTTTGTAAAAGACGAGGCTTTGTTTTCCCGTCGTCAGAAATTTATGATGGCTTTACCGCCGTGTACGATTTTGGTCCGTATGGCGTTGAGCTCGCTAACAATATAAAAAAAGAATGGTGGCGCTCAATGACGCAATTACGTGATGACGTTGTTGGCCTTGATAGTATGATATTTATGAGTCCAAAAGTTTGGGAGGCTTCGGGTCATGTCAAAGGATTTTCTGATCCGCTAACTGAATGTAAAAAATGCCATAGCCGTTTAAGACTCGATAGCTTACTCGAGGAAGCGGGAATTTTTGCTGACGAAAAAATGACAGAAGAGGAAATTAATAAAATATTTAATGATAATAAAGATAAAATAAAATGTTCGACTTGTGGCGCCTCTGATTTTACACCTGGTAAGAAGTTTAATTTACTTGTGCAATCAAATTTAGGAAATTTTACAAGCGACTGGACGAAAGAGCCGACATATTTGCGTGGTGAGACCTGCCAAGGTATTTATGTTAATTATAAAAATGTTCTTGATTCAGCGCGAGTGAAAATTCCGTTTGGGATTGCTCAAATCGGCAAAGCGTTTAGAAATGAAATTACCGCTCGCCAATTTATTTTTCGAACTCGTGAATTTGAACAAATGGAAATGGAATACTTCGTTAAGGGTGAAGATATAAAGAAGTATTATAATGAGTGGAAAGAATTAAGATGGCAATTCTATTTAAACTTAGGAATTAAAGAGGAAAACTTAAAATGGCATAAG
>JBBRSQ010000022.1:0-12283 GCA_038245255.1 Patescibacteria group bacterium
AAATGTGATTTCATGCATTCTAGTCGGGCTTGATAAACAAAAAGCACGCTTAAATAAATTGCGAATTAGTGAAAAAACTTTTTTTATTCTCGCCGTCTGCTTCGGCGCAACTGGAGTCTACGCGGGAATGTTAATATTTCATCATAAAACAAAAAAATGGTATTTCCAATTCGGCATACCATTACTGCTAATTTTAAATCTATATTTATTTGATCTCTTTCTATACGGCCAAAGATAGCCACTCTTCTTCAAGTTGTTTTATTTCTTCTTCAATTTTTATTAACTCTTCTTTCTTAGTTAGAACATAATTTAGCGTATTTTTTAAGAAATATTCATGAATTTCGCTTCTTTTAACGTTTAATTTTTCAAGTCGGTTTTCTAAACTTTTTATTTTTTTTCGGTTTTCTTTATTTTTGTCATATGTTGAAGTAGTATTTTGACTAACGAAATTCTTAGAATTATCTTCGGGTAGTTCTATTTCAATTAATCTTTTTTCAAGTTTCGAAACATAATCTTCGTAGTCGTGATAATTTCTTTTCACGCGACCGTTATTTATTTCAATAATTTCAGTTGCTAACATATTCGCGAAAGTCCGATCATGAGTTGTAAAAATAATTGTACCGTTAAATTCTGATAAGGCTAAGCCGAGCGCTTCAACGGTTTCAAAATCTAAATGATTAGTCGGCTCATCTAAAAGTAAAACATCCGGTTTTCCGAGTAATAAACCGGCAATAATTAAGCGTGATTTTTCGCCGCCGCTTAAAACTCCAATCGGTTTTTTTAAATCATCGCCAGAAAAGAGAAAATCACCCGCCATTTGTAAAACCTTTTCTGTTTTTATATTTGAGTCGGCTAAGCGCCTTAAATAATCACCGAGTTGTTCGTCAACATTTAAATTAGCCCCTGATAGTTGTGCGTAATAACCGATTTTTAAATCAACGAACCAGGAATATTTTCCGCCTTGTGGCAAAATTTCCGAAGCAATTGTTTTTAAAAAAGTTGTTTTACCTTGACCGTTATCGCCGACAATAATTATTTTATCACCGTACTTAACATCAAAGTCAAAACCAGAAGCGAGAATTTTATCATCGTATCCTATTGCTAAATCTTTAATCGCTAAAACACGATTTTTCTTTTTTTCAATCGGCGGAATATTTATGCGAACTGCGCTCGCGTTATGTTCTATACTAATTTTATGGCTTTGCAACTTATCTATTTTTTTAATAAACGCTTGCGCTTGTGCGGCTTTAGAAGACTTATAGCGAAACCTATCAACAAAATCTTGCATGTGCTTTTGTTCACGATTTAATTTTACGTTTATTTTACGCTCACTGGCCGCCCTTTGTTCCTTATAAGATAAGTAGGCTTCAAGCGGTTGCGGGAAAAAAAGACAACGGTGAGGAGTTATTTCCATTGTTTCAAGACAGGTATTTTTTAAAAATTCGCGATCATGTGAAATTATTAAAAATCCGCCCTTATAGCTTTTCAAAAATTCTTCAAGGAGCAATATTGTTCCGAGATCTAAATAATTAGTGGGTTCATCAAGTAAAAATAAATTTGGCTCAAGTAGTAACATCGCGCTTAACTTTAAACGCATCTGCCAGCCACCTGATAGCTCTGAAACTAATTTTTCTAGTTGCTCGGCGCTAAATTTAAAACGACTCGCCATTTTTCGACACTGCCATTCTTCTTTTAAGCTTTCACGCATTAAAAAAGCTAAGCCGGTTTCATTTTCTAAAAAATTATTTCCTTGTTCAATGTAGCCAATTCGCGCTTCACGACTAATAATAACATTTCCCAGGTCAGCTTCTTCTTGACCGAGAATAATACGAAACATGGTTGATTTACCGGCGCCATTACGACCAATAATGCCAATTTTCTGTTTTTCAAAAACACTAAAAGAAAGGCCGGAAAATATTGTTTGGCCGCTATATTTTTTGCTTAAGTTGTTTACTTGTAGTAAGGGAACCATAACTAATATATTAATGATAATATCAAATTTGAGCAAATCTTGCTCTATTTTCGAAATTAACCTATGATAGAAACATAAATAAAATATAAGATAATATTTCTATGGCCAAAAGACCGACTGGAGTAGGAAAAATGAAAAAATCTCACTCTCCAAAAACAGCTAAGCGTTTAGAAGTTAAACGCGTAATGCTTGAAACGTTAGCTAAAAAAAGAAGTCATCGTTAATTATTTCAAGAATTACTAAATAAGTCACTTAAAGTGACTTATTTTATTTGAATTAATTCTAAATAGATACATATGAAATATAAGATTGCTGTAAAGGGAATAATCAGACGAGAGGGTGGAGAAATCCTTATTTTAAAAAGAAATGATGATGACTCTTTTAATCCCGGGATTTGGGAAACCGTTGGCGGCGCAATGGACAATGACGCCTCTCCGCAAGAAGCATTAAAGCGAGAAATAATGGAAGAAACGGGAATAGAAGTTAAAATTAATGAACCATTTAATGTTTTTACTTTTATAAATGAAACAGGTGAAACTAAAATCGGCATAACTTTTTTGTGTGATTACTTAAGCGGCGAAATAGTTTTAAGTCATGAACATTGTGATTACAAATGGATTAAGGCAGGTTTATTTAAAGATTTTAAATCAATTATCCCGCTTCATAATGAAATTTCTAGTTATTATAATAAATTTACGACCGAGCACGAAAAATTTTCTGTTAGCCAAAAAGCAATCTTAATTCGGAACGGTAAATGTCTAATTGTTGAAATTAATAAACGACTAGGGACCTGGGATTTACCGGGAGGACGAATAGATGTCGGCGAAAATAAGGAAGAAGCTTTTAGAAGGGAAATTCGCGAAGAATTGGGCATAAATAATTTTCAAGTTATTGCCACCGTTCATCATGATGCCTGGCATACTTCACTTGGATTTGCAGTTTGTGGAATAGTTAGCTTAATTGAATCTGATGAAGAAATAACTCTTAGTAATGAACACACGAGATACATCTGGATAGACGAAAGTGAAATTAATAACTATAAATACATCTGGCCGCAAATGGCTGAAATGATTAGTCGCGCCTTTATATTAGCCAAATTAAAGAAGACTGTTTCTTAATATACTTGCAAAAATTCCTTTTTTATGGTATAATATAGCAATAATTAAACAAAAAATATATGATAAACATCGCAATTTTTATCGCAGTAATCGCTTTTTTTATTCTTCTCACTTCCTTAAAGGTAGTGAAACAATACGAGCGCGCCGTTATTTTCCTACTGGGAAAATATACGGGCATGCGTGGACCAGGTCTTATTTTCTTAATCCCAATTTTTGAGAAAATGGAAAGAGTTGTACTGCGAACTATTACTATGGACATTCCTTCCCAAAAAATTATAACGCGCGATAACGTCTCGATTGATATCGCTGCCGTTGCTTATTATCATATCGTGGACGCCTCAAAGGCCGTCATCGCTATTGAAAATATTTATCAAGCCGTAAATCAAATTAGTCAAACAACTGTTCGTAATGTTGTTGGACAATTTAGTTTAGATCAACTATTATCACAAACCGCGCAAATTAATGAGCAAATCAAAAACGTTATTGATACTCATACTGAACCTTGGGGCGCTCAAGTAACCGCCGTTGAAATAAAAGATATTTTTCTGCCTGAGAATATGCAAAGAGCGATGGCAAAAGAAGCTGAAGCCGAGCGTGAACGGCGCGCGAAAATTGTCGCCGCTGAAGGTGAATTTCAAGCGGCCGCAAAGTTAGGCCAAGCCGCGGACTTAATTTCCGCCCATCCGGTAGCCTTGCAGCTTCGTACTCTTCAGACAATGGCCGAAATTAGTGTCGAGAAAAATTCAACTATAATTTTTCCAGCACAATTTATGACAACCGTTGAAGAAGCAATAAAAATGGTTAGAAAAGAAGAAAATCTTATAAAATAAAAATCAAACAATAATCTAAGTAATTATTTTTACTCAAAAAAATACCTCAAGCGAGGTATTTTTTTATCTATTATTTACTTTTTTATTTATTTCCAAACCACAGTCATATTCTTTTTAACAACCGGGTTTAGTTCATGACTTCCGGTTGGATAAGCGCGAATAGCACTATAGAATAAATTTATATCATATTCATAAAGCTCACCGTTGCGTGTTCCCGGATCATTCGTGATAAAAATTTTGCGAACCGGATCGTAACCTCTAATTAAAACCATGTGATTAATTGGGCCGGGTTGAGTAAAATTCGGGTTTTTTAGTAGCTGGCCGTTCATTGGGGTAATAACTAGATTGCCTTTCATTATTTCAGAAATTATATCATCAAGACTAATGTCGTTTTTAAGGGCCGCGTTTTGATATTTAAAATAATCTTTAATTATCCAATTTAACGTATCAACTGTTGAAACATCGCGGAACTCTTTATATTTAGCGGAAATGTAATCAGAAGCGGCTAATATTTCTTTTAAGGCTTCATTCTTAGTGAGAGTTTCGCCGCGCGCCCATTTGACCGCCATCAGGGAGGTCGCTTCTTCACAAGCATCCTCCTGACGTATATCTTTCCAGTTTCCATATGGGGCCTGAGAAGTAAAGGGAACACTTTGCAAGATTATTTTAGTATTAGTATTGGAATTACTAACGGCTGAGGCAATCGGGAAATTAGATAAATCCGAATTAGAAATACCGCGGCCAAGATTACTCATAATTCGAAAGGCATCCGCCGGACGACCTAAATAGTATTTTTTATTATTAGCAGGATAAATATAGTAGGCTTCGCCATTTTTTTCAACATCTAATAAAATCAGGCCCCTAAGTCGCGCCGGGAAAACTTCAGTTTTTATAATGTAATCATGAGTCGCGCCGAGGGCTAATTTTTTCATTATATTGAAAGCATCGTCCGGTCTCCCTAGAAAATAACGCTGACCATTACTCGGATAAACATACCAAGCTTCGCCATTTTTTTCGACTTGTAAAAAAATATAACCGAGTTTGTCGGCCTGAAAGTTAGCGCCAAGGGCAAATGAAGGAAAAATTAAAATTAATAATAAACTAAGTATAAAAAATTTGGTTTTCATTTAATTTTTATTTTTTTCTTAGAAAGTTTAAATATTATGCCATAAATTTTGCTTAAAGTAAATAATTTAGGTTTTTTTTGCCTTTGATTTGTTAGAATAATAATGCTATAATGAGCTCAGAAAAAAATTCATTCGATTAATTAAAAACATATGAACAAAAAAATTCCTTTTATCTTTATCATAGTTGTGATAATCGTTGGTCTGGCTATCTATTTATTCGAGCTTAACTCTCGAAATATGAAAAATAATCCCGTAGCCGTAGTTCCGAACGTAAGTATAGAAGTACCTAAAACCGACTTCGTTTTTAATCCGCAAAACTGCAGCTACAATATTGATAATAGTATTGTCACTCTAGTTGATGGCTCGTCAACACAAATTACGCCGGGGACTGAAGATAAAACAATCACCAGTTATTTTGGTAATGACGTTACTGGAGATTTTAATAATGACGGTATAAACGATTCTGCTTTCCTAGTGACTCAGGAAACGAGCGGCACGGGAACTTTTTATTATCTGACCGTAGCATTAAATAACGGCAGTGAATGTCTAAGTACTAATGCCATTTTCCTTGGTGATCGAATCGCACCGCAAACAACAGAATATCGCGACGGCGCGATAATTGTTAATTATTTAGACCGTAAATCGGATGAGCCAATGTCAGCTCTGCCATCGGTTGGAGTTTCACGCTATTTTAAAGTAGAAAATGGCAGCCTAACTGAGATTGCTAATCCGAATTTAACCTTAACTAGTGTCTATAAAAATACCGAGTATGGTTTTGAATTAAATTTACCGGGTTCATGGAATGGTTATTCAATTCTTAAAAGTAATTGGAACGGCACCTTACTGACTGCACCGGGCACAAAATATGAGGGACCGATAGTAACAATTAGAAACCCAAAATGGACTAAAGAAAATCCTTGGCAAGATATTCCGGTAATGGTTTTTACGCCTGCGCAATGGCAGCTTGTTGAAGCTGAAGAAGTCGGCGTTAGTGCCGCTCCAATTCCACCAAGTAAATTGGGAGCTAATAGTAAATATGTTTTTGCTCTCCCGCCACGCTGGATAGGGTTTACTGATAATCTAAATCAAATTGAAACGGCAGAAGTTGTTAAATCATTTAAAGCAGACTAGAAAAATCGATATCTCAATAAACAAGTTTTTCTGTTAAAATCTTAGAAATGTCTAGCAATATTTATTGTCTGACCCTTGTTTTTTATGGACTTTAAGACTAGAATGTAATTACTAATAAAAATTAATTTAAATTATGAAAAATTTTGATCGTGAAGGTGGTGGCTCCAAGGGCGGATTTGGCGGCGGTGACCGAAAATTCGGCGGCGGAGATTTTAAGAAAAGAAGCTTTGGGGGCGGATCTCGCGGTGGCTTTGGTGGTGACCGTAGTGAAAGACCGGAGATGTTTAAAGCCATTTGTGCTGATTGTGGCGCGGCTTGTGAAGTTCCGTTTAAGCCAAACGGCAAAAGACCGGTTTTATGCAGCAATTGCTTTAAAGGCAGTGATAGTCGCGAAAGTGGACCAAGACGCGATAATGATCGACGAGATGGTGGCCGACGTGAAGAAAGACGATTTGGTGATAAGCAGATGTTTCAGGCAGTTTGCAGCAGCTGTGGTAATGATTGTGAAGTTCCGTTTAAACCAAGTGGCAGTAAACCTGTTTATTGCAGTAATTGCTTTGAAAAAGAAGGCAGCTCTGACTTAAATATTTCTTCTCCTCGAAATGACCGATCTGAGCATCATGAACATAAACATGAAGATAATAGCCAACTTGAAGCTAGACTTGAGGCTATTAATTCAAAATTGGAAAAGATATTTAAGCTATTAAGCCCAGCGGCTGATATTATTCCGAAAGAATTAGAAATTTCGGCACCGACTAAAGCTATGAAAGCGACTAAAACTGAAAAGAAAGTTAAAGAAGTAAAAAAGGATGTAAAGAAACCGCTTAAGAAAACCGTAAAAAAAGCGGCTAAAAAGTAGGGTTGACTTTCTAATGTATAAGTGCTATAGTGTAAGGGCATAATTTTATTGGTTAGAAAAGTCGTCGAGTTTCAAAAACATATCAAAAAAAATTGCAACTTTATTTACTAAGTCTAAAATAAATGACTGGTGTTATCAAAAGTTTAACTGACAAAGGATTTGGCTTCATCACTGTTGAAGGCCAAGAGAAAGATTTATTCTTTCACAGCAATGCTTTAGTTGGAGTTTCATACAATGAACTTCACGAAGGTCAAACTGTTTCTTTTGAGCAGGAACAATCAGCAAAAGGAATGAACGCGGTAAACGTTAAGCTTGCCTAATCATCTTTTTCTCGAAAAACCCCTTGGTTATGCTGAGGGGTTTTTTGTTTTTAGACGCGGCCTTTAATTGCCTTTAGTCTATATTTTTTTAGTTTATTTGTGATATCATATACTTAAGAGTGTAAACACTCTTCTTATAATAATTTATTAATTTATTAGCAACTAATTGCATATCTATGCAAAGCAAAAAAATTTCAATTATTATTCCCGCCCTTAACGAAGCGAGAAATATTACGAATTGCCTTAAGTCTTTAAAGGCCCAAGATTATACTGGCGAAACTGAAATAATTGTTGTCGATAATAACAGCACGGATAATACCGGCGACTTAGCCCGCGAGGAGGGTGTAACCGTTCTATTTGAAGCCACTAAAGGCGTTATTCCAGCCCGACAAAAAGGGGCGCAAATAGCTAGTGGAGATATTATAATTCAAACTGATGCTGACACAACTTTTCCCACGGATTGGTTAAGTAAAATAATGGAGGGTTTTTCACGCGAAGAAGGAGTGATCGCGGTTATTGGCTCTTTCCGGTTTTTTGACGGGCCTTGGTGGGGCAAACCTTTTACGGCACTATTATTTGGAATAACTAACCTAGTCTATAAAATAAAAGGAAAACTTATTTATATGCCGGGAGCAAATACTGCCTTTTTAAAAGAAATCTGGCACGGCTATGATTCAAAGTTTGATCAAGGAGGGGATGAAATTGCTCTCTTAAAAGAACTACGAAAAGAAGGGAAGATAGTTTTTTTAAGAAGGAATACTGTTCTAACTTCAGCTAGACGTTTAAAAAAAGGCTTACTTTATAATATATTTGTCATTTTAATATTTTATAATATTATTGACTATAATTTTAGAAAATATTTTGGTCGCGGACTTTCTTCTTATCCAACTGTAGATTTAGAACATGACGGCGGCAGTGAAGAAAAAGAAATCGCTCAATCATTAAAATAAACATGATTTACATTTATATTTGTCTCTTCTTAATAATAGTAATCGGTGCGTATTACTTATTGATGTGGCCAAAATCTAAAATTTTAGGTTATTATCCGTATGACGTAAAAACGGAGGAAAAAATTATCGCACTGACTTTTGATGACGGTCCAAGTATTCCTTACACAACTGATCTCTTAAAAGTACTAGAAAAATACAAAGTTATGGCAAGTTTTTTTCTGGTCGGAAAAAATGTTGAGAAAAATCCTGAACTCGCTCGCGAAATTTTTGAGGCTGGTCATTCAATCGGAAATCATGCTTATAGTCATAATATTTTTAAATATTTAAGTAGTCCGTCTTTAAAAGATGAGATTACTAAAACTCAAGAAATTATTTTTAAAGCGACGGGGAAGCGGCCAATACTTTTTCGCTCACCGTGGTTAATTAGAACTTCAAGCATGTTCAAAGTTTTAAGAGATAATAGCTTAACACCGATATCGGGATTATTCGGTACACAAAAAGAAGTCTGGCAAGTTAGTGCAGAAACTATTTATCGCGACGCCATAAGACAAGTTAGTCCCGGAAAAATTCTAATATTTCATGATGGTTTTACTAAAAATGGCGACCGCACGGAAACCATAAAGGCAATAGATTTTCTGATTCCGCAATTAAAAAAACAGGGATATAAATTCATGAAAGTTGAAGAACTTCTCAAGCTAAATTAAAAAACTAACAGAAAATTCCTAAAATGATTGTAAACGATTTCTCAACTCTAGTCCCCTGGGTAATTTCACACGGCTATCTTCTATTTTTTATAGCCGCTTTTATTGAGGGGCCGCTTGTTACGACGGCCGGCGGCGTTGCAGCGGCACTGGGTTACTATAATATATATATTATTATTCTACTCGCGATTGCTGGAGACGCCGGGGCAGATTTTATTTACTACGGAATTGGCTATAACTTTAATAAATTCATTAAATCCGGCAAGCTAAGTTTTATTGGCATAAACGAAAAAAGAATTAATACAATTTCAGATTTACTTAGCAAACACACAACTAAAGCGATTTTATTTGTAAAATTTACGCCTCTTATTGGACCTGCCGGCTTATTAATTCTGGGCGCGGTACGTGCTCCTTTTAAAAAACTGCTTAAAATTGCTCTTAGCATCTCGATTCCTAAATCAGTTTTTTACTCTTTACTTGGATTCTATTCGGCTGCAACGTATGTATATTTGGATAAAACAATTGCCCGGAGCGAGATAACTATCGTGATTATTGTTTCAATTGTCTTAGTAATTTATTTTATTTTTCAAAAAATCACCTCCCGACTTGCAAATAAAATGGATAAATAATTATTTATGATATACGACTTAGCGATTATTGGCGCCGGTCCGGCTGGTCTTATGGCGGCTATTAGTGCTCTAGGATTAGGTGCCAAAGTAATCATACTAGAAAAAAACAAACGCGCCGGAACAAAACTGCTTTTAAGTGGTGGTGGCCGTTGTAATTTTACTAACCATATTATCGATCCTAAATTAATGGCTTCATTATATCTACCTAATAAACAATTTTTAATATCAACTTTTTCAAAATTCGGAGTTGAAGAAACCATTAATTTTTTTCGCTTTCAAGGACTGGAAACGAAAACTGAAGCTAATGGTCGTGTCTTTCCAAAAAGTGACCGAGCGCTTGATGTTTTAAATATTCTTTTAAAAAAGATTAAGCTTCAGGGCGGAGAACTGAGAATAAATTCTAGTGTTACAAAAATTGAAATGAATAAGAAGGCGATATCTAAAATAATTCTAGTTAGTGGTGAGGAAATAGTTGCAAAGAATTATTTAATATCGACTGGTGGTAAGTCATATCCCGCAACCGGCACGACCGGCGACGCCTATCAATGGCTAAGAAAAATCGGCCATACAGTAATTACGCCGCGGCCGGCGCTAGCCCCATTATTTTTTAAAGAAAAAATAGTAAAAGAGCTTGAAGGGCTAAGTCTAAGTAATATTAACTTAAGCTTATTTGAAAATCAAAAAAAAGTTTCCGAGTTTCAAGGCGATATTATTTTTACCTCTCGTGGAATAAGTGGTCCAGCGGCACTGAGCTTGAGTCGCTCAATTAATCTAAACGCAAATAATAAATATCGCGTTGAGCTAAATTCTTTTCCGGAAAAGAGCAATCAAGAACTTGAAAGCGAATTACAAAAAAGATTTCATAACGGGAATAAGCTTTTCAAAACAATTCTTGAAAGTATTACCTCACCGAAATTTACACCAGTTTTAATGTCCTTATTAGAAATAAATATCGACCGCCTAGCTAACTCAATTAATAAAGTAGAAAAAAATAAATTAGTGAATTTACTTAGTCGTTTTCCGTTTACTATTAGCAGCCTTGGAAGCTTTGAACAAGCAATGGTTACGGCCGGCGGAGTTGATTTAAAAGAAATTGACCCAAAAACAATGAAATCAAAATTAATTTCAAATCTTTATTTAGCCGGTGAAATAATCGACTTAACTGGACCAAGCGGTGGTTTTAATCTTCAACTATGCTGGAGCACCGGTCATACGGCTGGGCAGGCAGCGGTTGACAAAAATATTGACTCGTGATATTATTCAATTCTAACAAAAGATTCGAATCTCCGTCATATATTTAGATAAGTGACCGTTAAGAGAAATCGGGTCACTTATTTTTTTTTATGAAAACTATCACAAAAAGCGAAAAAGATGTCTCTTTGGCTAAACAAAGCCCAGAGCCAAAATTTTCAGATCTCGGAATTAGCGAATCTATCCTTACAGTTTTAAAAAATTTAAAACTAGAAATTCCAACTCCTATTCAACGTCAAGCCATTCCGATTGCTCTTAAGGGGCAAGATATTATTGGCATCGCGCAAACAGGTACCGGCAAAACTTTTGCTTTTGGTATCCCAATTCTTCAACGCCTTGGTCTTGAAAAGGGTCAGGCTTTAGTTGTCGTTCCGACTAGAGAACTAGCAATTCAAGTTACTGAAAGTTTAAAGAAACTAGGAATTAGCCTCGGCTTACGACTAGCGACTTTAATCGGCGGCGAAGCGCTTGATCGGCAATTATTTATGATCAGAAAAAAACCGCATATTATTGTCGCAACTCCTGGTCGTTTGATTGATCACTTAAAAAGGAAAACAGTTAACTTAAGCGAAGTTAAAATTTTAGTGCTCGACGAAGCCGACATGATGCTTGATCTTGGTTTTGCACCGCAGGTTGAAGAAATTTTAAAACAAACTCCTAAAATAAAACAAACAATGCTATTTTCAGCCACGATGCCGGTGGCAATTGCGAAATTAGCTGCGAATCACTTAAAACTGCCAATTAGTATTGAAGTCGCCCCCCAGGGAACCACCGCTGAACGCGTTGAGCAGGAAGTATTTGTTGTTAAACCAGCGGAAAGGTTTTCTCATCTTGAAAAAATCATTAAAGAGCATACTGGCTCTATTTTAGTTTTTGTTCGTACTAAGCACGGCGTCAAAGAAATTACGCAAAAATTAATAAGTCTTGGACATAAAGCAACGGAAATTCATTCAAACCTATCTCTTGGTCGTCGTCGCACCGCTCTTGATTCATTTAAAAGTCAGAGATCAAGAATATTAGTTGCAACTGATGTCGCCGCACGTGGACTTGATGTTAATGGAATAGAATTAGTTGTAAATTATAATTTACCTGATGCCTCTTCTGATTATGTTCATCGAATTGGACGAACTGGTCGGGCTGGAAAAATCGGTAAAGCGATTTCACTAGCAACTCCAAACCAACTTAAAGATGTGCGTGATATTGAACGTTTAATTAATAAGACTTTAAATATAAAAGAATTTGCGAAATTCGATGTTGTTTCTAGTCGCAGCTTTGGCGGTGGCCGAAAAAGAAGCGCTGGCCCCTCAAGTAATAGTGGTCGGCCAAATAGCTTTCCACGTCCAGTCGCCATCGGTCGTCAAGGCTCTAGTCGACCATTTAGTGGATCCCGCCCAA
>JBBRSQ010000023.1:0-12122 GCA_038245255.1 Patescibacteria group bacterium
CAAATTAAACCTTATCAGAAATATTTCTTATCTGGTGAAATAAACCGAACCGTAAATAATAAAGAAGTAGTATTTGCGGCAATTGAGAAAAAATATGCGGATGCAAAAATCAATAAGCTTGATGGAGTTTCCGTTTCGTATCCGGATTTCTGGTTTAATGTCCGTGGCTCTAATACTGAGCCGAAAATTCGCTTAAATCTCGAGGCGACCAGTCAGGAATTAATGGAGAAAAAACGTGATGAGGTTTTAGAACTAATTAAATAATATTTGTTTTCTAAAAAGACTCGGGCTTACCCGAGTCTTTTTTTAGTCCAAATATTTGGTTTATTTTCTCTCAACTTCAATTGTACATTGAGTCATTAAGGCTGCAAGAGCACCTAAAGCTGCTAAAACGGGAGCAAAGACTGCGCCAATAACCGCGAAGGTTATTGGTACTTCCATCATTACTTTTCCTTTTTCATTCTTTATGATAATTCGACGAATATTTCCCTCTTTTACTAATTCTTTAATCTTTTTGACTAAGTCATGGCCATAAACTTTAAACTGTTCTTTTGAAGACGTTTCCTTTGCAGATTGTTTTTTTGAAGTCTGTTCTTTTTTTGTTTGTTTTTTTGGCATAAATTTAATTTTTATTTTATATCTATATTATACGCCTTTTTTTAAGAAAAGACTTTATATTTTTATATTTTACTTAAAATCACTAAAACAATCATTGTTAATATAATATGGCTGCTTGACGTTTTATAATAATTATGTTAAATTAACTCAAATCAGTTCTTTAACAATAATCTTCACTAAAAACACAACAAACAATGAAAACACTAATCAGTGCTATGAGCGGCTCGTCTGACGGCTTTGCTTTAATTGACTCAACTGGACATGTAATTTTTTGGAACAATTCTTTAGAAATTATTACTGGAATAAGCTTTTCCAGCGCCAAAAGCCAAACTATTTGGAAAATTCAAAATGGATTATTACTAAACGGAAATCTTTTAAACAAGAAAAAAGATTTTTGGCGTAAACAAACCATTATCTGCTTAGCTCAAGAAAAAAATAACGAACGGACTGAACTTAATTTTACTAGAAGAGACGGTTCGCAAGTAGTTATTGAAATGCATTTTCATTCTTTCATTCACTGTAATGAAGTATTTTTTTGCGTTTTCATAAATGATATTACTAAGCGAAAACAAATCGAGATTAGTTCCGAAACAGCCCTACAAGTTTTGCGACATGATTTAATTTCTCCACTACAAGCGATTATGGGATTTTCAAGTCTTGACCTTATTGGCGACGCTTCCGTTGAAGAGTTGTTAAAATATCTACAACTAATTCACAAAGGCGCTGAGACTATGGATCAAATGGCTAAAGCGTCTCTCCTGCTTGGTCGTATGGAACAAGGAGAAATAAGTCTTGAAAAAGAAGCGACAGGACTTTTTGAATTCATTAATGATTTAAGAAAAGAATATTCATTTCTCGATTGTGCCTCAACTGTAAATCTTAAAGTTATTTTTGACCATAAAAAAATGACAACCCTAGAGCAGTCAGAAATTAAAATTGAAAGATCTCTTTTTAAATCGCTTCTTATTAATTTACTCCGTAATGCCGCTGAAGCTTCTCCTAGTAATCATAATGAAATCTCATTATCTACTTCTTGGGAAGCTAAAGAAATGATTTTTGCCGTTAACAATTTTGGCGAAGTTCCCCTAAATATTCAGGAAAGACTTTTCCAAAAATATGCTACTTCGGGAAAATTTAATGGTAATGGTCTCGGACTTTACTCAGCCAAGCTAATCGCCCTTGCACACGGTGGTAATATAAATTACTATCCAAAAGATGGTGCCACAACTTTTTTGGTATCCATACCCGCCTAAAACTAAAACACAGCAGTCGCTATAAACGACTGCTTTTTAATTTAATAAATTTTTTATTTATAAGCCTTCCTAATATACTCGGCGACTACACGATCACTATTAAAATAGCTCGCGTTAATACTTATCGAATTTTGCATAATTATTCGCCATTTTTCCGGCGCCTGATAATACATTGGCAAAATCTCATTTTTTAAAGTTTCATAAAGATCGTCGGCGCTGCTCATGGCCCAACCAGTTTTATTTTTTTTATATCCTTCAAGCCACCAACCATCAAGCGTGCTTAATTGCGGAACGCCATTGTGGGCCGCTTTCATGCCACTCGTGCCCGAGGCTTCTAGTGGTGGTATTGGCACATTTACCCAAAGATCAACACCCGCCACTAATAGTTGCGCTAGTTCGAGATTATAATTTTCTAAAAATATTATTTTTAATTTCTGATATTTTTTCTTAATTTGATATATTTTTTTAATTGCATCCTGCCCACTTAAATCACGCAAATGAGCTTTACCGGCAAATATTATTTGCGCACCCCCGCCGGCTTCTAAAATACTGATTAAGCGTTCAATGTCAGTAAATAATAATAATGGCTGCTTATAGTCAGTAAATCTCCTCGCAAAACAGAAAGTAAAAATATCCAAGCTCCAACTAATAGCCGTTTTTTCTATTATGTATTCTAACAGTTTTCTTTTTGCTTTTTGATGCGCAAGCCAAATATCTTCTAAAGGAATTAGCTTAGCTTTTTTTAACAGACAGGCATTTCCTCTCCAGCCAGGAGAATAACTATCAAAGAGTTTTTTAAACTCCAAAGCCGACCAATATACTGAATTTACGCCATTAGTTACCGCTTCAATTTTTCGATCCTTATATATTGTATTTAATAATTCTTGATGTCTTTTGGAAACGCCATTAATATATCCCGCAAAGTAAAATCCTAAATCAAGAGTATTTATTTTTTTATTAATAATAAGCCCGGGTAAGTTTAAAGGAAAATCTGACTGATTTTTCATAATTAACTCAAGCGGAAAATCATCATAGACAGTTTTAATTGGCGTATGGGTAGTAAAAATACATTGTTTTTTTACTTCCTTTATTTTTTCTGCGTTTCCTATTTTTTTTGATCTCGCTAATAATTCAATTCCTGCGAAAGCCCCATGTCCCTCATTTAAATGATATTTTTTAATATTATTATAACCAAGCGCCTCTAACATTTTTAAACCCGCCCTACCTAAAACAAGTTCTTGCTGTAAGCGAAACTCTAAGTCCCCACCATAAAGCCGCGTTGATAATTGCTTAAATTTATTGTTATTCCCCCTAATATTAGTATCTAAAAAATAAATTGGAATCTCGAATTTATCTTTGCCTTTAATTAAGTATTGCCAAACTCCGATTCTAACTTTTTCGTTGCCAATTAGAAATTCTACTTCTGTCTCTAATTTTTTTAAAAGCGAAAAGTTAAAATCATGATCGATTAACTCTAATTGGTTACCAGAAGAACTGATCTTTTGCTTAAAATATCCATATCTATTTAGCAGTGTTAAGCCTATTAAAGGGAAGCTTTTAGACGCCGCCGATTTTAAAATATCGCCCGCCAAAACCCCTAAACCACCGGCATAAGTTTTAATATCATTTTCAAGCGCAATTTCCATGCTTAAATAAGCAATGGAATATTTTTCTTTATTTATCATTTTTTCTAAATATTTATAAATACTTAATAGATTATAGCATAATTAAAAAAGGCGTAACAATTATTACGCCTTATTCTCTTTGTTTTTTTTGCCTTTTTCTTTAGCTAACTCTTCAAGTTTTAAGACCGCTTCTTTAATTTCTAATTTAATTACTTCTAGATTACTCGGATCGCTAAATATAATTGGCTTACCAATATATATTTCGCCTTTATTGCCGCCATAAATTTTAGCAAAATTAAATCCAGATTTTATCGGCATTATCGCTTGAATATCATGCAAATAAATAGGAACAATAAATTTTGGTTTAGCAATCAAAATTGTTTTTGCTACTCCATATTTACAGTCACCAATTCTGCCATCACGAGTCCTTGTTCCTTCAAAAAATAATACTAAATTACTTTCTTGCAGAGCTTCGCAAAATCCAGAAATATCTTTATCAATCACTTGCCTTTTTATACTGCGTCTGTGAACGGGTATGCATTTTGACATTTCCATTATCTGTTCTCCTAAGGGGTGTCGATAGAAATTATCAAAATCTGGAGCATTAAAAGGTACGCGGTCGTATCGAAAGAATATATCAAGTAGCGAAGACACACTTATTCCGATCAAAAATGAATCAATAAGCGTTTGATGATTAGAAACAAACAAAATGTTTACTCCTTTAGGCAAGTTCTTTTTACCTCTTACTTTTATTCGGTTGCTAATTTTGAAAATATAAATGGCCAGTAGGGCCATAAATAACAACCAAAAGCGGCCAATGGTTTTACCAACGATTTTTTTCATGTTTCTTTTATTTTTTTAAAGTTCTAAAACTAGTATAACATGACGCAAGAACGGCGATAGTACTTGACAATATTAAATTAAAGTGCTATAATATATAGTTAAAATATTTTTTGGGAATTTGTCAAATTTAATTAAACGCCCAATAATTTATAAAAATATGAAAAATCGCTTAAAGTTAGCGCAAAAAATTAGTATCAGCACATTTTTAGTCTTATTTATAGCGTCACTTTTACCTCTTCCTCTACTCAATTACTCCCAGCCAAAAGAGGCACAGGCGGCCGCAATTAATTTAATAGCTAATTCTAGCTTCGAGCAAGACGCTACTAACTACTGGTACCTCTGGCAATCAGCTTCGAGCTCTAATTTCTCTTTAGTGAGAAGTTATGACGTTCCTTTTGGTTACGGGTCGTTTGCAGCTAGTATTGATGCTACTGGAGATCCTAAGGGTCGATTTGACGCTGGTCTAGTCGGCGCAAATTTGAATCATTTTGAGGTTACTCAAGGAAAAACATACTATTTCTCCTTCTTTGCTAAAGCTTCTGAAGACAGCAAATTCTCTATTTATTTAGAAAATATTGCTAGCCATAAGGGCGTTACTCCCGCTCAAGAAATTAAAGTTAATAAACAATGGACTAATTACTTATTAGTATTTACTCCAGATACAAGTGGCCAAACAGTTCTTTCTTTCGCTTTTGGTGATTTAGCTAAAGGCTCAAGTATTTACTTTGACGGCCTTAATTTATACGAAAACAATATTTCTTTAGCCACCACTGTAGTTAGTGGATTTGTCGGTGATAAAAATAAGAGCTTAGTCCTTACAAACGGAAACTTAGTTCCGCTAAGTGAGATTAAAATCGAGCTTCCTTATTTTAATGATCAAACTGATACCACTAGTTTCAAACAATTCTCACCAAAATCAATCACAAATAATACTGTTTACTTTGATATTCCTAATCAAACTTTTGCCGGTATTGGAAAAGTATATGTGAGCGGTTCTCTGATTGGTCAGTTTGATTATAATGTGTTTGTTAAAATTAACGATTTTAATCCTAATCCAATTAGAGTAGATGGTGATCTAGTTGTCTATGGAAGCGGTTTTAGTCCTAACAATGATCAAAACTTTATTGTTCTAAACGTAACTGATACTAAAGGGAAAATTAGTGAGAAATGGATTAAACCGACTATTATCGATGCTCAATTATCTCAAGTTGTCATTAAAGTTCCTGCCGGCATTGCTAGCGGAAAAATTAGTGCCCGTACTTATCACTCAAATTTAAAGGATGCCAGTATTGAAAATAAAAGTGCTTCTCTTAGTTATGCTGTCAAACCATTAATATACAGTTTAGACTGGAGCCGCAAAGGCTATGAACAAGTTGGTGATAAAATCACTATTTTAGGAAAGGGTATTGCTAATCACCCAGTCGTTAGTTTCTATGATGAAAATGGAAAAATGATTTCACAAACTAACGCTGTGGTTAAAACTATAAATGAAACTGATAACACGGAATCAATTGAAGTTGTAACTCCTAAATTGCTAAACAAATTAAAGGTTACTGTCAAAATCGGTAATAGTGAATCTGACAAGGCTGATGCTTTAAACTATTCCGCTCGTCCAATTCTATCGACAATTAAATCTAGCAAATCTCGCAGTATGCCAATTTCTGGTTCGACAATTTCAGCCGCAAAAATTGGCGAAACAATACGTTTAAACGGTCAGGGCTATAAAGATTCTTCGGCTCTCGCCGTTGAATTCGCGGGCTTGAATGGAAATATTTCAGTTTCTATCAGCCCTAATAAAATCGACCCCGCCGGAAAATGGATTGACGTTGTCGTCCCAGACTTAGCTCAAAATGGACAAGTTAGTGTTATCAGTAATGGTGAGCGCTCTAATTATGTATCTCTTGAAATAATTCCGACGATCATTTCACAAACGCCACTTAATCCTACGCCCGGAGAAGAAATGTCTTTCTGGACAAACGGCGTTGGCTTAAATAAAGATTTAGTTACTGTCCATTTTACATTAGATAATAAAGAAACTATTTCCGTTGCCCCAAGCAGTCTAGAAAAAACTGAGTATGGAAATGTAATTGTAAAAGTAATCGCTCCTAAGGCAATTGCTAGTAAAGGTTCGATTATTAAAATTCAATATGATAATTGGTTGAATGATGAAAGCTATAGCCTGACAGCTAGCCCAGTCATTGAACGAGCCGGAATCGATATTGATTCAAAAGTATTATCTATTAAAGGCTATGGCTTCTCAAATGTCTTGGCTGAAAATAAAATTACTTACAAATATGCTGATGGCACCGTCGTTACTCCAAAAGTTAAACCACTTTCGATAACAAACACCAGCGAAGGCCAAGAAATTAAAATTCAAATCTTAGATGATTACTACTACGGTTCTGTCAGCGTTTCCGTTGGCGATAAAATTAGTAATGAATATAATGTTGGTCCGACAGTTATAACTCGAGTAGAAAGACGAGTTCAATTCGTTAAGACGGAAAACAGGGTTATGGGTGTCCTATATATTAGCGGTAAAAACCTTGGCCCCAAGGGTGATGTAAAAGTAGGAGATGTTTGGGCTAAAACCCATTATCGCTCTAACTTCTTCATCATTGCTGTTGTCGAAAGTAACGACATTAATAAAAATCCAGTTATAGTTACAAAATACTAATCAGAAAAATTCGATAAAAAAGAACGTTTTAAAAACGTTCTTTTTTTGTGTTTCAAAAAAATATAACTTCTATTTATTGAACAAAGGACTTCCTCCTAAATGCCAAACTGAAACTGATTTAACGCCACTACTTTCAATAGCTTGTAATTTCTTAGACATGCTTTCTGAATCTTGATAAAAATAAATATTGGAACCGCTACGCCAAGTCATCTCAAAAGACTCGGGGTCACGCACGGCCGTATCAAATCCTGGCTCTTTTTTAATTTGATCGTAAGTTAAGAGAGAAAACTTATTAGTTCCAACTACACTTTTATAACCATATGACGGTATGCCAAAAGAAATTTTTGATTTGTCATTTATTTTTTTGAGTGTCCAATTAATAGTGCTGATAATCCAACTAACTGGTGACACTGGCCGACCCGATCCTTGATCGTATTGATAATCATAAGTCATGACAACTATTTTATCGACCGGTAATGAATTAAAATCAGAATATTTCCAAGCGTACCAACTATCTTCCACTGAGTTAGACGTAGCCGGACCGTCAATCATAAGTTTTTTATTTTTTATATGTAAGGCATCACCCAACTTCGATAAAAATTGTTTATATTTAATATAGGTTTCTTTGTCCCAGCCGCCGAAATCTTCAAAATCTATTTCTATTCCGGTTAAATTATTATCAGTAACAAAGGAAACCAGGGTATTAATATTATTTAAATCATTTGTAGAGTTATCTAAAAATAATTTCATGCTAACTGCATAAGAAGATGACACAGTAACGTACTGCTGTGTGGAATATTTTTTTAAACTAGCAACATTTGAAATTGAATATCCGTTACAGCCACTACTTTTTTCGGTTAATAAAATTAATTGACCCTCTTCATTAATAGTAAAATATTCTGGTTTTAAAATATTTATTTTGCGACCATCGGAGTATTCATTTTTTGCTTCGCAAGTTGGATTTCCTGGGTAAATCCAGGCCATAACCTCTGATGGCATTTTAGCAACAGTAGGAATAGTAATATTATTAACAGCAGTAGTAGTCACATTGAGATTACTTTTCATAGTGGTTGTAGTGCTTATGAAATTTAGCGGTTTAGAAACAATAACCCTCTTGTCGGCGGGTGGTCTTATTTCTTCTACTTTTTTAACATTAATAGTATTTGTTCCAATAGTAGAAAAATTGGAGTCGTTAACGATAGCAGTAGAACTAGTTATTAATCCTACAAAAATTGGTTTCTTGATAATTTTTTTGTGACTAAAAAAATAAAAATAAATAACTAATGATATTAACACTAAAAATCCAATTATTATTAAAGCATTTTTTAATGTTAATAAGATTTTATTCATATTCAATAAATTTAGTTATTCTTATTACTGATTACTTTTGAGGCAACTACTTCTTGCATTGGTTGCGAAAAGACTCCTTTACGATTCCAACTTTGCCATACAACTTCCTCTTTCCTAAAATAAGACCATAGTGTTTTTATTAAGGCCCTAAACTCAACTAAGGTGCTCCCGTAAAGTAGCAGCCAACCGATAGGAGCTAGTAAAAATAATCTTTTTCTTCTCTTCTCGCTAACGTCAAATAATATCTGGACTGAAAACATAGAACTGACAACAGTTATTCCAGAGATAAATGAGGAAAAATCACTTGTTAAATAGGAATAGATATAAACAAAGATTAAAAAGAATAATTCTAAAAATAACTGAATATCACCAAATACAGCGAGCGGTAGAATAAACCAGGAAAGAGCTTTTCTGTGTTTTTTGTCAGTACTAAAGAACATCTCACTGTGTTTAGAAAATGTTTCAAATCGACCCTTTTTCCACCTTAACCTTTGCTTAATTAAATCTTTAAACTTAGTTGCGCCTTCTGTATAGACAATCGCATCATCAGCATAAACGATCTTCATCCCCGCACATTGAATCCTAAAAGATAAATCAATATCTTCAGTTATATTTGTAACACTATAGCCACCTAGCTCATCGAAAACCTTTTTTCTAAATGCACCCGCCGCTCCACCTATTATATAAATAGATCCCAATAAAGAATCACATTTCTTAAAATAAAATGAAAATAAAAATTCTAAATATTGAATGACCTCGACAATTGACTTCGTGTTACCTATTTTAACGTTACCGACTGCCGCCATTACCTTATCGTCTTTAAAATAATTCACAAATCTTCTTATCGTTTCTGCGGGTACAAAGCAATCAGCGTCAATAGATATAATAATATCTCCAGTGGCTAGGGCCACTCCTTTGTTAAGCGCATAACCCTTACCCTTTTGATCTTCCCGAGTGTAAATAACCTCAATATTTTCCTCATCCTTCTTAATTGATTCAGTGTGCCGTTTTATTAAATCGAGAATATTAATTGCCGTATTGTCGGTTGAAGCATTGTCAATGACAATTATTTCTATTTTTTTATAATTGCTATTAAGAAGTGACTGAAGCGTAGTAATAATTCCATTTTCCTCGTTCCAAGCTGGTACCAATACGGTGACCCTTGGCTTATAAATATTTTTATTATTATTTTTTCTGCTTTTATATTTCAAGTGGGCAATATACACATCATGCCAAGGGCTAACTAGCATGTAAATAAAGTATTTAATCAGAAGAATTGACGCAAATAGAATAATAATAAGTCTTAAAATCGAAAAATCCTTATTACCCGAAGGGTTCAATATGAAAACAGACAAAACCATCCAGGCAGTTACTATATATAGGAGTGAATAAATTACAAATCTTTTAAACATAAAATTATAAATTATTTGTGTTTAAAGTAATTTACTAATACCTTGGCGCTCAGATTTGATAATAAAATTGCAGTTAAGAATATAAAAACCAATCGATAAGACAAAGTCTCAATCCTTGGAAAAAACCTCATATAGAAAATAAGCAGCGCAACTAAAGTTAGCAAGAGAATAGAAAATAGCAAAAACGTTTTAAAAGAATTTCTGAACATAGGTATTTGTTAGTATTTTTAAATATTATAAGCCTGGTCGTAAATGTTAAATTCATTTATTATTACTTACATTTACATATAGTTATACGCTTAAAATCATTAAAAGTATTCAATTTATGTAAAATAAAATACTTGCGATGGCCCCTCTTAATAACAAGCAATTTTTTCTATTAATGTTACAAAATGATGTGAAACTGAAAGTCTTTATTAATAATTATTTATGTGAAAAACACATTAAAATTATCCCCTTAAAACTTGACGCTTTTAAAAGTAAATGTTAAAATATTTACAATAAATGATGATTAACATTATTTAATTAATAAAAAAAAATTATGAAAAATCTTAATGTTGTAACCCTAATCGCCTTAATTTTAATAATCGTTGGCGGTTTAAACTGGGCCTTAATTGGTTTATTTAGCTTCGATCTAGTTGCCTTTATTTTTGGCAACATGTCGATTGTCTCTAGAATTGTTTACACCTTAGTTGGTTTGTCAGCAATCTATATGTTAGCTAGCCTTGGAAAATTAGGGCAAAAATAAAAAACTTCAAAACAAAAAACACTCCGGAAATCTGGAGTGTTTTTGTTTATATCATTTATAAACTAATTAGATGTCTTTTCTCTATTAAAAAGAGAAACGCAAATAGATTATTTTATCTTTTCACGTCTATACTCAAGCGCCGCCCCAACGCCAACTCCGATAGCTAGCCCGGCAGCGATATTTTTAATCGCCACTCCTATAGCTATTCCTATTGCAATTCCGACACCAAGCCCCATCCCTTTTGAAAGTTTTTTCATATTATTAAAGTTATTCAGCTTCTTTTATCATCTCTAACTCAGGAATTACTGCTCCATTTCTCATTTTAAACCTTTCGTCACTAAAGACTTTACCCGTACTTTTAAATCCATGTTTTTCATAAAACTTTATAGCCTTTACATTGTAGGAAGCGGCATGAACTATGGTTTTTTTATTTATATCTAAAAATTTTAAAGCCTCTAGTAAAAGGGCACCTCCTGCTCCCAGCCCTTGATATTTAGGAAGAACATAAATTGCCTGAAGCTGATTATATTCTCGCTCTTTTATAACATTACATAATGCAATCACCTCTCCTTGATACTCTAATAATAACTTGCATTCATTCTCTTTAATTTTAGAAATTTTCTCTTTAGACTCCTGTATTTTTTCTGGCGTTAATCTTTGTTCATATTTATAAATAATATCTTCAGCGGTAATGTTAAATTCTCTATTTGGATAAGTATCTAACCATGCTAAAAAATAGATATTGTGCAAAGCTAAAACATCATCCGGTTTTATTTTTCTAATTATATAATTTTTATTTATTTCCATGTTTTAATTATTTTAAACAAAAATAAATGTACAACGACTGAAAAAACTATAGTTCCGATCCACCAAATAACAGGATTAGTAAGACCGTTAGCGCTTACAAAATAGGCAGCATAAATTGAAATTAGAAATTGCGCGCTGGCCACAACAAGACCAGGATTCCATTCCTTTAATTTTATTCCTTGAACTATATGCGTTAGGCAGTTAGTAATGCTAAAAATTATTATTAGTTCGCATCTCTTCACCTGGTGGTAGTTTATTAATAACCTGATTTACGTATTTTTTAAATCCGCCGGGCCATAAATGTTCTTCAGTTTGATGAAGAAAATATAAGGGTATATTAATAAGTGCCCAGAACATAACTTGCGTGGGCCTAAAAAATAAAAATAAAAGAAGCGCTGAAACTACGGCTAGAGCTGGTGTCAGCTTTGCCCAATTTTGATTTTTGTAAAATAATTTAGTTGGAGTTTGGTATTTCATTAGATGATGTTTTACTATTTGATATTTCATTTTGAGCTCGCTCAGAAAGATATGAAATAGAAGCTATAAAATATAAAACAAATAAGATAATAAGCGTCAGCGAAGCGGCAAAGATCCATTTATCAAATTTATTAGGCTTGTGAAATAAAAACCAAAAACTGGATGCAAATGTTGAAATTAAACCAATTGTAAGTAGTATAAATCCTATTGGTATTAATCCAAAGGGTTCAATAAGTGTGCCGTCAGCAGATATTTTTGATCCGATTGCGGCATAAGAAAGAAAACAAATAACCCCAAGGGCGAATGAAGTTAAGG
>JBBRSQ010000024.1:0-11378 GCA_038245255.1 Patescibacteria group bacterium
AAATCCATCTGAGTTAGTAGTAATATCGCCGGCTGCCCAAACGTTTTCTTGGCTAGTTTCCTGATCGGCCCTAGTTTTTATGTATCCGCCCTTATCTACTTCAAGTGTAAGCTGGTTAATTAAGGTTAAATCAGGTGTCGATCCAGTTTCGACAAATAAGCCGTCAATAACTAATTCTTTTATACCGTTGAAATCTTTATCAAGTTCAATCGATTCTAAACGACCAAGGCCGTTTATTTTCGCAATTTGAGAATTATAAACTGGCATAATTTTATTGTTAAGTTTTATTTGTTCAATCCAAGCCACCTCTCCGCGGAGAGCGTCACCACGATAAATTTGATAAACTTTATTAGCTATTCCGGCCAAATATAAAGCGGCTGTATTTGCGCTATCACTACCACCAACAACTGCGACTGTTTTATTTTTATAAAACATTGCGTCACAAGTAGCGCAATAGGAAATCCCACGACCAACGAGCTCGTTTTCATTAGCAAGCCCTAAATGGCGATGAACCGTACCCGTTGCTAAAAGAATTTTTTTAGCAATAATTTTCTCATTGTTTGAAAGTCGAGCTTCAAATAATTGCCCAAGTCGACGAATTTCAACTACGCTGGCATTTTTATAAGGCACCTCGAGATCTTCAATGTGTTTAACCATTTTTTGTGTAAGCTCCATACCCGAAATATCAATTTCAGACGGAAAGTTGCAAATCTTATGAGCCGAAGTCATTAAGCCACCATTTAATTCACCTACCAGAACTTGATCAACGCGATATCTAGCAGCATAAACCGCGGCGGTTAAACCCGCTGGACCCGTTCCTACTATTAACAGATCTCTAGTTTCTGTGGATTTTTCAGCTATTGGTTTTTCATTCTCTTTAATAAAATCTAAAGAAATTAAAATTTCCATTAAATCTTTTTCGCTAATGTCACCTGATAAACGTTTTTCGAGCAGTTGCCCGTTTTTAAAGAAAACCAGAGTTGGCGACGAATTTATGTTTAAAGATAAGGCTAAATCACGATTATCTTGACGAAAAATTTTAATAAATTTTACCTCACTATAATTATTAGCAAAGCGCTCATAAACTGGTGCTAATTTCTCACAGGGCGGACATTCAGTCGAAAAAAAATCAACCACTAGTAACAGTTCTTTTTCGGAAAATGTTTTAAAATCTTCAATATTCTTAAATGACTTCATCATATTTTATATTCTTTATTTTAACTATATCAATATATATTGATATATTACGCCGTTTGTTTTTTTAAGTCAAATGCCTAATCTTCAACTGAGTTTAAGGCAAACTGGCTATTATAAAGCGACGCATAAAAGCCGCCCTGAGCAATTAAATCTTCATGCCTTCCTTGTTGAACAATGTTTCCATCCTTCATTACTAAAATTAAATCAGCATCTTGGATAGTCGAAAGACGATGAGCAATTACAAAACTAGTTTTGTCTTTCATTAAATTCTTCATCGCAGTTTGAATCAATATTTCTGTACGCGTGTCTACAGAGCTAGTCGCTTCATCTAAAATTAATATTGGCGTTTTAATAAGCATCGCTCGAGCAATAGTTAGTAATTGTTTTTCACCTTGAGAAATATTATCCGCTTCCTCATTTAATTTAAAATCATAAGCATGTGGAAGTGAGTGAATAAAATGATCAATCTGAGACGCCTTAGCGACTTCAAAAATCTCTTCATCGCTGGCGCTCGGCTTACCATAAGAGATATTTTCTCGAATTGTCCCATTAAATAGCCAGGTGTCTTGCAAAACCATACCAAACATCTTTCTAAGGTCAGATCGTCTTAGCTCGCGAACATCGATTCCATCTATCTTAATTGAACCATTATTTATTTCATAAAAGCGCATCAATAAATTAACAATTGTAGTTTTACCGGCTCCCGTGGGACCAACAATCGCAATTCTCTGGCCAGGTTTTATATGAGCAGTAAAATTATTTATAATAATTTTATCCTGACTATAACCAAAGACAACATTATTAAATTCTACCTCACCTTTAATTATTTCAGGTGCAGCTTTTTTATCAACTTCACTAGCTTCTTCACTTTCATCTAAAAATTCAAAAACGCGCTCAGCCGCTGCGGCTGTTGATTGTAAAACATTAGCAATATTTGCAGTTTGAATTATCGGCTGATTAAACTGATTAACATATTGAATAAAAGCTTGAATATCACCAATTCTAATCTTTCCTTGGATTGCCAACCAGCCACCAATTACCGAAACTCCGACAAAACCTAAGTTACCGACAAAGGATGTAATCGGCATCATTAAGCCCGAAAAGAATTGCGCTTTCCAAGCGCTAGTAAATAATTTATTATTTATAAATTTAAATTTTTTGATTGAACTCTTTTCACCATTAAAAACGCGCATGACATTATGCCCACTATACATTTCCTCAACATGTCCATTAATTTCGCCAAGAGAATTTTGCTGATCTTTAAAATAATGCTGGGTCTTTTTAACAATTAGGGTAATCAAAACAAAACTGAGAGGAACTAATACTAGGGAGACGAGTGTTAATTGCCAGGATATGGAAAGCATTATAATTAAAATACCTATAATCATTGTTAGCGCAGTGACAATTTGAGATAAACTTTGATTCAAACTTTGACTGACCGTATCAACGTCGTTAGTCACTCTCGACAACACTTCCCCATAAGTTCTTTTATCGAAATAAGCTAATGGCAAATGATTAATTTTTTCGGAGATATCACGTCGAAATCGATAGGTTATTTTTTGAGACACGCCGGTCATAATCCAGCCTTGAACGTAATTAAAAATCGAACTTAAAATATACAAAATCAAAAGTTTAATCGTCAAATTTTTAAGAATCTCAAAGTTTATTGGTAAGCGGCCGACAAGATCACTAAAAATTTGCGAGGTCATATTTCCTAATATTTTCGGACTAACTATTGAAAATATCGTGCCACTAATTGCAAAAATAAATACAAAAATAATTGAAATCCAAAATGGGCTTAAATAAGATACTAACTTTTTCATTGTTCCCGAAAAGTTATTTGGCTTTTCTACGAGACGCATACCGGCACTTCCCGGCCCGCCCGGTCCGCCCGGCCTAAGCGAGGGCGTCGGCTTTAGTTCATTATTTAAAGTATTTTTTTTATTTTCATTCATATAAGATTTTTTAATTCATTTTCGGAGAATTGCGAATGAGCAATCTCTTTATAAACGTCACAACTTTCAAAAAGTTCTTTATGACTGCCCGAGCCAACAATTTTACCATTTTCAAGTACTATAATCTTTTCGGCCAAAAAGATAGTTGATATTCTTTGCGCTACTATTAAAACGGTTTTATTTTTAGTTTGTTCCTTTAAGGCCTCTCGCAAGTTTGCATCTGTTTTAAAATCTAAAGCAGAAAAACTATCATCAAAAATAAATATTTCCGGATTTTTAATAATTGCTCGGGCAATCGCTAGTCTTTGTTTCTGACCGCCAGAAATATTCGCTCCACCTTGAGAGATCGGCGCCTCAAAACCGTGCTCAAGGTTTTTAATAAATTCATATGCCTGAGCTGTTTCTGCAGAAATCTTGACTTCTTCCGCGGATGCATTAGGTGCACCGTATTTTATGTTTGATTCAATAGTTCCAGAAAATAAAACGCCTTTCTGGGGAACGTAACCAATTTTATTGTAAAGTTCTTCTAGCTTATATTTACGAACATCAATTCCGTCAACTAAAATCTCACCCTTACTAACATCGTAAAATCGAGGAATCAAGTTTATTAATGTCGATTTTCCCGATCCAGTCGAGCCGATAAAGGCGGTTGTCTCGCCCGGATTAGCTTTAAAAGAAATATTTTCTAAAACGGGCTTATCCGCCTCTGGATAACTAAAAGTAACATTTTTAAATTCAACTGTTCCCGTTTCTGACTCTTTTCCAGAGATTGGGTTTTTAGGATCCTTAATCATTGGCTCTGTTTTTAAAACTTCATTTACGCGTCCCGCCGAAACAGAAGCACGAGGTACCATAATAAACACAATTGAAATCATTAAGAAAGCCATAATTACCTGCATCGCGTATTGCATAAAAGCAATCATATTACCTATTGATAAACTGTTAGTATTAATTAAATGCGCACCGAACCAAACAATAAATACAGAGGTCAAATTTAAAACTAACATCATAACCGGCTGGACCATTATCATTAAACGATTAACAAAAAGATTTGTGGCTGTTAAATCGATGTTAGTACTTTCAAACTTCGCTTGTTCTGCTTTTTCATTATTAAAGGCCCGAACGACACGCAAGCCGGTTAAATTCTGGCGGGTGACCAAATTCAAACGATCAACTAATTTTTGTAAAATCTTAAATTTAGGAAGCGCAATCGTAAACATAACGGAAACTACACCTAGTAAAATAGCAACCGCGAGCACAATAAGCCAAGACAAGGATGGAGCTAAATGATAAGCCTTAAAAATTGCCCAAAGTCCCATTATCGGAGCTTGTAAAACCATTCGTAAAAGCATTACTGTCACCATCTGGATTTGCTGAATATCATTTGTTGAACGAGTAATAAGTGAGGCGGTCGAAAAATTATTGAATTCAACAAGAGAAAAACTTTCAACGCGAGAAAATACTTGGTTCCTAATATCGCGACTAAAACCCGTTGCAATTTTTGAGGCTAAATAACCGACGCCAACTGTACAAATTGCTCCAGCGAGAGCGATTAAAAGCATTATCAGACCATTATGAAAAATGATACTATTATTAGATTTAATGATGCCATCATTAATAATTCTAGCCATATAATCGGGTAACTCTAAAGTTGCCGCGACTGTGCCAAAAACGAGTATAACCAATAACACTAATTGAAGCGTATAGGGTTTTAAATATTTTAAAAGCTTAAGCATATTTATTTTTTAATAATTTCTCTAAATTCAGACATTCTTTTTACAAGATGAATTAGATCTTTTGTATCTTTTTCTCCGAGGAAGTCGGCAAGAACTCGCGTTTTTTTAGTAAACTCTTTTTTTAATTCTATTACCTGCGTACTTCCACTTTCTGTTAAACTAACGCAGACAGTTCGACGGTCAGTACAACCCGAAAGGCGTTTTATTAGTCCTAATTTTTCTAAAGCATTTATTTGATGAGTTACGGCCGCTAAGGTAACTTTAGTTTTTTTGGCAATCTCTGAAATAGTTACCGGTTGTTGATGCTTTAATTCCTCAATTAAAAATAGAGCAAACTTTTCCGCTCCTTTTAGTTTTGAACAATTATTCTTTGGCTCAAATTCTCTTTTAAACTTTATGATTACGTTTTGTAATTCAAAGGCTAAGTTATAATTTACTGACATTTCTTTTATGCTTTAATAGTTTACTAAGTAAAGTATATATTAAGAGGAAGGGGGCTGTCAAATCTTAAGAACTAAGCCGACGCGTTGAAGAAAAACAATCTTTTTTGCGTAATAGTAGTATACTTAATAGAAATTGAATTAAGCATTTTATTAGTACGAATCTTATTAATTAATTATAAAGTTTATGGAAAACAAATTCAAAAAAGGACTTATTCTCGGAGGACTATTAACAGTAGCATCCGTTATTGGTTATGTTATGAGCAAAAGCGGAAAAGAACTGACTGAAGAAATGCAAACTGAATTAAAACAATTATCAAAAAAACTGCAAAAGAAATTAGGTGAAATGGATGATATTACTAAAGACGGTTTTAATAAATTAGTCACTTTAGTCGTCGATGAATACGCAGAGAAAAAGAAATTAGCTGAAGATGTTAAAAAAACTTTTGTTTCTGAGTTAGAAAAACGGTGGGACGACATGGAGGCAGAATATAATGAGGAAAATAAAGCGTAAAAAATATTTATTATTAAAAATAATTATATGAATACTGATAATTCAAAACAGGCCGACGAGAAAGCTCATGAAGCTGACAAGAAAATAGAAGAAGCAAAAGAAAATTCGGCCAAGGCTCATGAGGAGGCGGCTCACGAACACGAAAAAGAGGCTAATGAAGATAGAAAATAAAAACGCCTAATTAGCTATTTTAATATCAACGAAAAGGCTGCCCTGAGCTCAGGGCAGCCTTTTTGATTAGGAAAATATTGAAGTTTTTGTATACTCGTGCTCCTACCTTAAAGTTTCTTTATTTTAGTAAGAAGCTCATCCGCCCAACGCTGTACAAGTTCTTCGTTTTCTTCAAGTTTGAAATAATAAGCATCAATTCTAAGGGACTCAGTTATTTTTTTAGCTTTTATTTCAGATATAAATCTTTCTAATTGATTAACAGCCCCGCAAAACAGAGTATAGGTTGAATCTCCGCAACCGAAAGCCGCACAATATTTATCTATATATTTCCTACCGGCACATTCATCCATAAGTGCAGACATGCTTTCGTGCGGAAAGGCTTCCTTACCAAGCACGCTCCAACTCGGAGAACCAAAAATAATTACATCATATTTTTGTAAATCATCAGGAAAAGTGTCAGCCGCTTTTTGCATGACTACTTTATATTTCTTACGCAATGTTTCTGTAATAGTTTCCGCAACGAGAAACGTTGACCCAGAATAACTAGCATAAACAATCAGGATGTTTTTGATCATATATATTGTTTTAATACTTTATCAATGTTTTTTCGACTAACTTCTAAGGAGGCTAGTGCTTGTTTTTTAATCAGCGGAATTTGGTCTTCATAACTTGGAGATTTAACTTGATAAAAGATCCCAACGGGTATACTTTTCTCACCCCACTCCATAAGCTTTGTAAATGCAGCTGATTTATTAGTCGCATCATTATCCTTATCCAAATTATAAATGTTTTCTTGATAAAAAGTATGACTATATATTTTATTAAATGTTACGCACGGCTGTAAAACTTGGATTACAGACATTCCCTGATGCTTATTCGCTTTAATTAAAATATCCGTCATAGTCTCAATATCACCAGAATAAACGCGGGCTAAAAAAGTTGCGCCTGACGCTAAAGCGATTAGTAAAGGATTAAGAGGTTCTTCAACATTACCCGCAGGAGTTGATTTTGATTTATATCCTTTTGGAGAACGCGGAGACGTTTGACCGGTAGTCAGAGCATAAACAGCATTATCATGAATAATGACAGTAATGTTTTGATTGCGTCGTGAGGCGTGAGTAAAATGATTTCCACCTTCAGCTAAACAATCACCGTCGCCAGTAAAAACAAAAACATTAAGTTTATTGTTAGCCATTTTCACGCCACAAGCAACTGGAACTGGTCGACCGTGCAAGCCTTCAAATGTTGTTAAATTAATAAAATTGCCAATATGGCCATGACAGCCGATGCCAGCGACTAAAGCGGTATTATAATTATCCCAATTTTCTAGTTCGGCCGCACGCTTAAAAGCCGACCAGATGCCGAAGTTGCCGCAACCTGGGCACCAGTTACACATATTGGGTGTAGAAAAATCGTGTTGGTTCATATTAATTCTTTTATTTTTTTAATAATTTCTTCCGGAAAAAACGGTCGCCCATCATACTTTAGAAAATTATGTTCCAAAATGATTCCCGTTTTTTCTGTAATCAAACCGCCGACCTGCGCAGTAAAATTACCCTCAATATTTAATATCTTTTTAGCACTTTTTAAAACTTTAGTAACAGCGTCACTAGGAAAAGGACTAAGCCAAGTTAAAGATAAAAAATTAACATTATCAAATTCTTTTAAGGCCTCTAAAATTGCGCCCTTATTACTCCCCCAGGAAACAATAGTTAAATCACTATTTTTCGGACCATACAAAATTGGTTCCGGCATATCTTCTTTTTTACAGGTAACTAATTTCTGCATTCTCTTTTCCATTTGTTCATTACAAAGCTTACTTTCTTCATTAGAAAATCCTTGAACATTATGTTCATCAGAATTAGCCAGTATATGGTTGCCTGATCCCGCGGGAGCACGTAAAGAAATGCCGTCAGCACTTAAGGCGTAGCGGGCATAGTCGCTAATATATTTATTTGTGAATTTACCGCGATTAATTTTATAACTTGAATAATCAAAGACGGAAACACTTTGATGACCTTCACAAATATGTTTATCAACTAGAATGATAACTGGTGTTTGATATTTATCAGCCAGATTAAAGGCTTGCATGGTAAATTCAAAAGTTTCATTAATATCTCCCGGTGCTAAAACGATACGAGGAAAATCACCTTGATGAGCGTGTAAAACAAATTGAGCATCGCCTTGACCAGTCCAAGTCGGAAGTCCCGTCCCTGGTCCTGGACGCTGACCGACGATAATTACTAGTGGTGTTTCCGTCATGGCCGCTAGTCCATACCCTTCCGACATCAGGCAAAAACCACCTCCAGCTGTCGCCGTTAATGATCTTACGCCAGCAAATGATGCCCCAATTGCCATGTTAATGGCAGAAATTTCATCTTCCGGTTGTTTATAAATAAACTTAAACTCTTCTTGAAGGGGCGCTAAAACTTGAAGTATACTTGAAGTCGGAGTCATTGGATAAATTGATGCAAATTGCATGCCGGCGGCAATCGCCGCTAGTGCAATTGTCTCATTGCCATTAATCACTAACTTTGATTCTACTTTTTCTTTTTGGATTAATATTTTAATAGCAAACTGTTTAAAGTTTTCTTCAGCGTATTTGAAGCCAATCTCTGCAGCGGCATAATTTTTATCCAATATTTTTTGCCCCTTACTTAAAAACTGTTCCGAAAGCAAATCTTTAAAATGTTTAAGGTTTCCGCCTAACAAAAATATGGTGGCGCCAATTGCAACTGTGTTTATCATCACGATATTTCCGCTACTGCGACGTGCAAGGGCATGAAGAGGAATCGGAATGGTTTTTATTTCTGGATTTAACTTCTCAACTATTATTTCTTCATCAGCATCATAAAGTAAAATTCCATTTGTCTTTAATTCGTGAGCATGTCTATCAACTGTTTCTTGATCAAGAGCAACTAGAAAATCAATATTCTGCCTTTGAGCTGTGATTAATTCATCACAAAAAGTTATTTGCGTGACATTATGACCGCCGCGTATAATTGAGGGATACTCAATATAGTCGAACGTATAATAGCCGGAGCGAGAAGCAATTTTTGACAATGCCAAGCCCGCCGAGGCAATCCCCGCGCCTGCTCGTCCGCCCATTTTAATAGTAAAAGGTAACATATTTAAAAGATTATTATGAATTAAGTTATTTTTTATAATTATCTTAACTATATCATAATAATCTTGTTTCATAAAGGCTGGCAATTACCCCTGAAGTTATAAAAAACTCAATAAAAAAGAAGCAATAAAAACTACTTCTTTTTAATTGCTCGAAGTAACAGAAGAAGTTTAAGCCTATTTTAAGAGACCAATCAAATAAATTTTCAGTAAACTTTGTGCATAAGCTGAGTGATTCCCGTGACCATCTTGTGTTTGATAAGCACGAGTAGCATCTTGGCCGCAATACTTTTCCATAATTTGATTTCCGCCGGGATGCATTCCAAAAAAAGGAGTAATGTCGTAAACGCTTCCCTCCATACTCATCCAGCAATCAGAAATTTTATTGTGCTTAGATATTTCAACTAAAGAAATATTTTTTAACATGACTGGCTGATTAATATTATTTGTTGCATTAGTCTCGCTACTACTGCTAACACGACTATCATTAGTTGCTAAAGGTTTTTGATTTGAATTTAATAATGTACCACTTGGTAAAAGTAGAGCGGCCAAAAGGACAGTTACGACAATTATAAAAAATAGGATTACAATAACTAAAACTGTTTTTTTCATATGTTATTAATTTAAATTAAACTCCTCTGAGTATATTCTAGTTCTAGACAAACCCAAGGATATAAACTGTCTTTTTAAGCTTTTTATCATCGGGGCGGGTCCACATAAAAATATGTCTCTGTCTTTAAGATCGTTTGAGTTTTTATTTATATAATCAACAGTTACTCGACCTTGATCAATTGAGCAATGAGAAAAAAGATTAAAATTATTTATTGTTTTAGTTTTTTCTAATAAATCATGAAGTAAGGGCTGCTCATGTATGTTTTTAGTGCAGTAATATAAATCAATTTCGTAATCTTTATCATTAAGCTTTTGCATTCTTTCTAGCATGGCCATAAATGGTGTTATTCCTACTCCTCCCCCAATCCAAATTTGTTTTTTATTATTACTAAATTCAAAAGAAAATTTTCCATATGGCCCCTCAGCTTGAGCTACTGTGCCAATTTCGATTTCATTTATATTAGAGGTATAATCTCCTAAATTTTTAACTGTTATTTGAAAACATTTTTCTTGCCCCGGAGCGGAACTAATTGAAAATGGATGTATTTCATTAAAAAGAGAAAATCTATTAAAGCGAATAAAGATAAACTGCCCGGCAACATACTTCATCACCTCCCCGGTTGCTTCAAGCACTAAAGTCGTAACATTTTCACTATGTACCTTCTTTTCGACTAATTGATATTCGTATTTTTTAATCAACCAGTAACCTAATATGGTTCTATAAAAATAAGCGACTAGCCCTAAGATAACCAATACGATCATGTAGAATCGTAACCAGGGGTTAACGGCAATGTCACTATACATTAAAAGTGAATGCAGGCCGCCCAAAAAAAAGGCAATGCCTAAAAACTTATGTGAACTTTTCCAGATTTCATATTTAAGACTTACAAATAGGGTTAATACTAATAATATAATCATTAGAGATAACGCATAGAATCCTAAATCTTTACCCAGGGCGCCTTCAGGTAAAAGAAACTTAGCAGCCGCAAAAAAAGATATTGGAAGAGTACGCGCTATTAAAAAAAGAGGATGCATAAGAAGAGCCATAAAGGCAATGGATCCGTATATACGGTGCCAGAAATAAGCTCTATTAATACCAAAGAATAAATTATCGTATAGTTTTATTCGAGCACTTAAAATTAAAGAGACGGCAAAAAGAGATAAGCCGAAAAGTCCGGCTATCTGCCCGAGGCTGACAAAAGAAGTGATAATATTAGGGAATCTTTCTTTTATGGGCATCATTTCTAACCAAAAAACAATAGGTATAAATGCCAATAGAGAAAACAAAATTGGACCGACTATTTTCAAAAACACTAATCTAATTTTTTTCATTTTTTTATTAGCGTTTCGAAAATAGCTCCGAACCCTTTAATTTAGCAATCCCAAAGAGGTAAATAATTTCGAGAATGCCGCCGGTATTTAAAACAAGCAAAATTAAAAACCACCAAGTTTGCTTTCGTTGGGCGCTGTGCCATAAAGCTAGTCCTTTCCAGAATAGAGTCCAGATAACAAGAGGTATTAAGATAAGCGCAAAAAATGGCCTTTGAATAAAATTTGCTACAACTAAACTTAAATTATTCATAAAATATTTATTTTACGTAAAAAACGCAAAATGTATTTAAACTAT
>JBBRSQ010000025.1:0-10999 GCA_038245255.1 Patescibacteria group bacterium
AATTGTTTGACCGATTTCTTTATTTAATTCTCGAAATAATTTTAGAATTACAATTGAAGATTCAGTATCAAGATTCGCAGTCGGTTCATCAGCATATAGAATTAAGGGTTTATTAACTAAGGCCCGCGCAATCGCAACTCTTTGCTGTTCCCCGCCGGACATCTCTTTCGGTAAATGATTTAATCTATCGCCTAAACCAACTTTTTTTAGAACTTCGCTGGCTTTCTCAATATAATCTTTTTTTGAAAAACCTAAAATCATTAGTGGTAAATAAACTGACTCAAGCGCCGTTAATTCTGGTAATAAAGCGTAGTCTTGAAAAACATAACCAAGTTTCTCTAGACGAAAGCGCGCTTTCGCTTTTTCCGAAAGTGAAATAACACTTTTTCCATCAATAATTATTTCTCCGCTCGTCGGCGAGTCTAAAAGACCTAGTTGATGAAGCAATGTCGACTTTCCCGAACCGCTCCTACCCATTAAAGCCACGAATTCACCCTTCTTAACGCCAAAATTTATATCTTTAAGAGCATGCGTCGGAATTCTCCCTAAGTATGTTTTTTTTAAATTTTTTACTTCTATAATCATAAAATAATGTTAAACAAATTTTAACCCCAAAGAGAGGTCAGAATGCTCTCTTTGGCACCGCGATATGCCGGAAAAAAGCCGCCTATTAGGGCTGCGGCCATTAAACTGATGTTACTGGCCCTAATTATGTTAAAAGTCACCTTAAGCGATACCCAGCCCACTGGGAAGTCTAAAGGATTAGATAAGAAATATGGCCGGATAATAAATAATATTGTCGTCGCGCCAACGATTATACCAACAAGGCCATAAAATAAAGCTTGGATAACAAAATGTAAGACAATCGTGCCTCTCGTCATTCCAATCGCTTTTAGAATTCCAATTTGCTTTCTTTTATTTACTACACTAACGAAAATTATAATAAAAATAGTTATTCCCGCCACAACCGTGCCGATAACTCCTAAAATTATACTTATCATATCAAAACTGCTACTAGCACCCGAGGTAAAGCCCATTAAATCACTCCATTTTTTTATATCCTCATTTTTAAAACCGATATTTCTGATTTCATTTATGTACCAGTCTTCAGTACCGGTGTCTTGAGTTTTTACTAAAATTTCTGAGGCCTGATTTTTAATTTTTAAAACTGACTCCATCTCTTTTCTCGTAATAAAAACAGTTTGATCCATGGCCGTGCTTTTTGTGCCAAATATTCCCTTAACCGTATATGATCTTTTTATACCATTTGAGAAGGCTACGTTTATTTTGTCGCCAACAGAAACGCCTAAGCTTAAATAATCAAGATTACCGCCATGACCGCCAGCAACTTCTTTACCGATTAATATTTTATCAGTATCTGTTTCGCTTAAATATGAACCCTCAATAATTGCGTCGGAAATTTTAGTAACCCTTTTTTCATCTCCTGGGTTTATTGATTTTAGTACCCACTGACCGCTTTTAACGTCTTTGCCGCTATGAAACTTATCATAATCGATAACTGACTTATCAATGTAATGAGCAGAAGTCCCGACAATTCCCGGGATGCTATTAATTATACCCATTGCCTTATTATCGATATAGCGATTATCAATTGCTGGGTCAATAACAATATTAGCGTACTGATAATCAATCGCTTGCTGATTTATCGCCTCAACTATTCCTCCGAAAATTGATGACACAAAAACTAAATTGACATACGCGAGCGTCATTATTAGTAGTGTCATTAATAAAGTTCCTTTGTTGCCTCTTTTTATGGAATTGATGGCTAAAAAGAAAGCTGTTTTTATGTTCATAGATTAAAGATTAGAAACTGAAGTACAAATTTAAAATACCATAAAAAAGCTGAAAAATCAATTTGTAAGGGCATATTATTAAGTAAAAATTGTATTAAAAAAGGGCCAAACTATGTAAGGCCCTGTAAACATTTTTTGATTTTTTAAATACTTCTAAAATAATTTAATTCACAACTCTCGTGGTAATAAATATTACAAGTTCAGTTTCCTTCTCTTGGCTGTTTTTGTTTCCAAATACATAACCAATAACAGGAATACTACGTAGTAAAGGAATGCCTGACTTTCTGGTTTTTTCAGTTTTCGTACTGAGACCACCAATTGCAATCGTTTCACCGTTTTCAACTCTGAGAATTGTATTAGTCGAGCGTCTAGCGATAATCGGTAGCTTTTGGGTTGGACCACCAGCATTAGCAAATTCAGTTTCACCGATAACATCAGCTACTTCAGGATTAATATCTAATCTTAACTTACCATCGCGGCTAATAGAAGGTTTTACTTTTAGTTTTATGCCAACTTCAACATCTTTTGTTGTAAAGTAATTGTAAGCGGCACCACCTCCTGATAAAATTAAGAATAAATGTTCTTCAGTAATTTTTAACTCTCCGAGCTCCCCATCTTCAACTACAACTCTTGGTTCAGCCATGGCGGTTGCCTTAGCATTATAACCATTCGATTTTAAGAAGATATTTAAGCTTCCAGCTAAATCAGCACTAAATACTGATCCGCCACTTAGAATACTTCCGAGACCGGCTGCCGACAAATTTATATCGCCCCATTGAGCTCCTAAACTTGATCCTTTATCCCATTCAACCATCATAAATTTCGCTGAAATTTCAATTTGCCTTCTCGACTTATCGATTGAGGCAATATCTCTTTCAATTCTATTTACAACGTCAGGTGCGGCGGTGATGGTTATTGTTTGGCCATCCGCTTTTACAAATACCTGAAAGTAAGGTGATAACTGTGAAATTACGACCGCTGCTCCCCGATTAGTTTTAATGGTTTTGGTTATTGTTAAAGCATCAAAACTGGCGTTTTCCGGAAGTGAACGACCAACGATATAATAATTTCCTTCGGAGTTATAACGATATTTATAACCGCCGGGATACAAAATCATATCGAAAGCAGTTTCTAAAGGAACGTCAGCTAAGGTTAAGGAAACCGTTCCACTGACAGAATTGTCAGGGACGATATTAACTCCAGTTTGTGAAGCAATGTCCATTAAAACCGCTCTAATGTCCATTTCCACAAAAACGTTGCTTACTAGTGGTTGTTCGTGTTTATTTTTTTGTTCAAGAGCAGAGTTATTAAATCTGTCATTTGCCTGCTGATCTTCGGCGGCTTCAAGCGCTCTAATAGAGTCGGCGCTTAAAGTTATTCTTTGCTTAACCGGGATTGGTTGCCTGGTAGTTACGCAGGCAAACATTGTCATACTTACTAATAAAATAATAAGAAACTTTACATTTTTCATGATTAACGATTTTTGGTTTTACTGAATATTTGTTTGTTTTTTCTGATGATCTTATTACATTTTTTTGTTCGGATCCTCGGCATTTTTTAAGGCAACAACTTTAATTTTAGAGCTTAAACCTCTTTCCGTTTTGAAAGTGATTACTCCCTCTTTTTTCTCACCGTCATACTTCTTAATCGAAACTGTGGCCATAACGTTACGGACTTCGCCCGGTTTTAAAACAACCTTACTCGGCGAAATCGAAATTACTTCACTGTCAGCACTTATTTCAACTGCTAAGGGTCGGTAATCAAGATTGGTTAGTTTAATGACCTCAGTCCTTCTTCCTCCTTCAGGAACTAGTAGTTTTAAATCCTTTGTTCCCAAAGCCAGAAGTTCGACAGCATTTTCTTTTAGCGGTTTTTTACGCACGACAGTAAATTTTTCACTTCTTGTCGCTTTTTTAAAGTCATAACCGTAGTTATACGAAACATCAATTCGATATTCCCCACTCGGTAGTAATCTATCAAGACTGCCTTCGAAATCGCGCATTGCTCCCGGTAAAATAAATGTTTTCGGTTTTGAACTACCAGAAGCTTTTAAATTAAACTTACCGAAGCTTATTCTACCATCAGCACTTCTTATCGTCGCTTCACCAATAACATCAAGATGCATATTTCCCGAGTTTTTGAATGTTGAGGAGATTTTTAATAAATTTTCTGTTTCTAGAACATGGACTTCGGTCGCTTCTCCTTTCTTTTCATAAACTCTTCCCGGAACATCGAGAATAATTGCGACTGCCACCCGCGTTTTCATTTGCATCATTATCGGTTTAACCTTATCTTTTAAATCAGTAAATTTTTCGGGCTCAACCATAATTATGCAATAATATTCACCAGGTGTTGCATTCGCCGGAATACTAACTTGAAATTTAACCGGCTTTGTTTGATTTTCGAATAACGTCATTTTTTGATTTTCAAGCTTGATCCATTTAGCTGCCGAACTACTACTTTCAGTTCTTTCAAAGCCAAAAGCTCCGTTTCTGGCCATTGATAAATCGGTAATATAAACCATTAAACTTTGGCTATATTCACCCTTACTGCCACTTAAATTAAGGGTAAATTCTTGGCTTTGGCCAGGAGCAATACTCATATCAAAACGGACGGGAGTTACTCGAGCAGCGTTGATTTTACTGACACTAAATATTGCCAGAAATAAAATTAATAAGGTTTTCGTAAGTTTCATTTTTCAGATTTTTTTGGTGAGATTAGTCCGTTAATTAAATTTATAGTTATATTGGCATTATATTGACCGGCTTCATCTAAGTCGCCGGAAGAAATTGATTTTGAAGACGCTTGAATAGTTAAGTCAAAGTATAAAGAATAAGGCATTTCCAACATGATTGGAAAAACCCGAACTTCAATTTGGTATAATTCTTCTGGCGTTTTATTTTCAAAAACAAAAGGTGCAATTATTCCGGGTGAATAAATTCTACCAGAATAAAGTGTCGACAGTTCGTCGATAGTACTTTTCTTCGTTCGCTGTTTCTGAAATGAATTTCCAGAAAAAGCAATTGTTGAGGGACCAACTAGATTTTCATCTAAAAGCGCCCCTTTAATTACCATGTTACCCGTTCCTCCTGGGACGCTTATACTAGGAAGTATAATGTCTTGAGAAAAACAAATAGTCGGCAACAAAAAAAACATAATCAGTAGTTTATTCATATTTGCTCGTGTTTGTGTATATAAATGTTAATGAACTTCAAGAGACCTTATAACATTAAATTAAATTTGTCAAGACCTGACTTAAAGATCAGAAAATTAAAAAGCCCCCGATTTTTTTGGGGGCTCATTTTTGTGTTTTTTAAGCTAAACTTAGGCGTGAATTTTTAAGCAGGTGATGCTTATAAAGCAGTTAATGTTACTAACATTGTGCAGCTATACTTCCCGGCATCGGCTGATTGATCATTTGTCATGCTTGCATCAATAACGGTATTCCTAATTGGAATTCCAACATCATTCGCTGGCATCCAATGTGAGTTTACAGCGGCTTGCATGTTCATTTTAATCTGTCCATTATGTGGAGCTTCATCAAAAGATGCAGTTTTTGGAAACGAACTTGCTCCAATACCCCAAACATAACCGAAGGCATCATTTTCAACTCCTCCGTTGGTTAAAAAGCCTATCCGGAAACTGGTGTTTAAAAAATCAGCAGGACCAGCATGAGCGCCGACTTCAGCTCTCGCAAAACGAGGAACGCCTTGACTGGCGGGGTTGTCTCCTGACAAAGTTACACTGAACGGGCAATTAGCATACGCCAGGTTCCATTCTCCAGCATTTCCCCAACCATCATAAAGATCTTCATTTCGGGGAGCGCCATAATAAACGTTACTTCTGGTAGTTCCAAAATCGAATTCCAAGGGTGAAGCTGTTGTTTCGATGTACTTGTCGACCGTCATACTTAAATTAAAGCTGGCAGTGGCAGTGTTCTGTGCTTGTGCGGTCTGCACGTAAGCAATCATTGCGACAAACATAGTCGCTAAAATGATAATCCTTTTCATGATAAAAAAATTTTGGTTAGTAAAAAAGTGAATTATTTATAATAAGTGAGCGGAATTGCCCAAATATCCAGTTTTGGCGACCACGAGTTTGCAAAGAATTGCTCCTCGAAAATCATATCAGTTGTTAATTTACTTTTGACATTGACAGTAACTTAACAAATCATTTTTTATTTGTCAAGCCCCTAGCTTTAGAGCCTTTTTTAAAGTCAGACTTTAACTTGGAAAAAACAAGAGTATTTCTGAAATTATTAAAAAAATCACTATGAGAATCTTCTCTAAGTTTACCTTCAAAAATATAACCACATTTCTTAGCGACCCCGGCTGAGGCAATATTTCTTTCGTCACATTTGATCTGTATTCTATTTAAGCCCTGATTAGTGAAAAATTCTGTTTCTAAAAGTTTAACCGCTTCAGTTATATAGCCTTTTCTGACGAATTCAGTTGATAACCAATAACCAATTTCGGCCGATTTTCTTTCCTTATTAATATCAAAAACACCAATGTTTCCAATATAGTCATTACCGAGATAAATACCATAATCGGCTTTATCCCCTTTTCTAATTTTCTGGTCAGTTTCAAGTAGGTATTTAAAGGCATCTTCAATCTTCTTTTCATCTTTTTCCCAAGGAAACCAGGGTTTTAAATGACTGCGATTAGCGGCTACGGCTCGAAACAAAATTTGCGCCTGTAAAATACTGGGCTTATTCATTTTCAGAACAATCCTTTGGCCGCTTAATTTTTGTTTGAACTTAGGCATAAATTTTATAGTTTATATAACAAAAATAGCACAATATGTGCTATTTTGTCTATTTACCTTTAGCTAATATTTTTTAAGCTTGTGCCTTAGCTGGGTATGGGCTTGATAAGGAATAAACTCTAGTCGCTAGCTCTTGATCTAATAAATATAGCGCCGAACCGTCCTTACCGATCATTTTGATTTTTTCAAGAATGGTCGTAACGTTATTTTCCTCTTCGACCTGTTCATCGATATACCATTTAATAAATGATACTAGAGCGTAATCTTTTTCGGTCTGAGCGGTTTCGTAAATGTTATGTATTAAACTCGTAATATGTTTCTCATGTTCTAAACTGGCTGCGACAATTGCACTAATGTCGTTCATTTTAGAAACATCTGGCTGCTCAATGATTCGTAGTTGTGGTTCTTCATTGCGCTCAACTAAGAAACGATAAAAACCCATGGCGTGATCATTTTCTTCTTTAGCCTGAACATACATCCAATTAGCCGCGCCCATTAGATTTAAACTCTCAAAGCGAGCTGCAAAAGCTAAATAAAGATAGGCGGAAAAAAATTCTTCCTGAATTTGAACATTGATAATTTCTTTTATTTTGTCATTCATATTTTTATTTTTATTTAATTAGTAATTACTTTTTTATAATAAATAGCTATCAAAGTATATCCTATGGCAAGAATAACCGCCAGGGTTTTTCTGTAAATAATCTTGATGATAATCTTCGGCCGGATAAAACTTCTCTAAGGGTTCAAGAGTTGTTACAACTGGATTTTGCCAGCGCTTAGAATTATTAACAATAGTAATAAAGTCTTCAGCTTCTTTTTTTTCGGCTTCGCTATTATAAAAAATAGCGGAGCGATAGGAAGTTCCTTCGTCATTTCCCTGTTGGTTCAAAGTTGTGGGGTTATGGACTTGAAAGAAAAAATCTAATAATTTTTTGTATGATGTCTTTTCCGTGTCGTATTCAATTAAAACTGCTTCGGCGTGACCGCTATGATTTTCATAGTTCGGGTTTTTAATAGTTCCGCCAGTATAGCCGACAGTCGTACTTACTACTCCGGTTTGATTTCTAATTAAGTCTTCAAGTCCCCAAAAACAACCACCAGCCAAAATTATTTTATTTGTCATAGTATAAATTATTTACCAGGAATAAATTCCATTGAAATAGAGTTTACGCAATGTCGCGTATTTTTATCAGTCAACTGTTCGCCTCGAAAAACATGCCCTAAGTGCGCTCCGCAATTATTACAGGTTATTTCCGTCCGCCGACCGTCAGCGTCTAGAGTTTCTAAAACTGCTCCCGGAATCGCGGCGTCAAAACTTGGCCAACCACAGTCAGATTTAAATTTAGCGATTGAATGATATAACGGCGCACCACATTGGCGACAAATATATGTTCCTTGATCGTCAAAATCGACAAATTTACCGGAAAATGGCGCTTCCGTCCCTTTATCTAAAATTACTCTTTTTTCTTCATTAGTTAGATCTTTGTTCATATTTTTGTATATATCTACTTACATTGATAATACGCTTTAGCGCATTATTTATTTTAATACAAAGCTGGGGATGAATGTGTAAAAAAATAGCATAAATATGCTATTTTATAAATTACAAAATGATCTGACTGTCATCCGTTTTTTAGAAAGGCTTCATCTGAAAAATAACAAATAAAACATAAACAAATAAAATAATTGCGCCTTCAAGCCGACTTAATTTTTTTCCGCTGCGATAAAATATCACTAGCAAAATTGATAAAATTACTAAAAATATTAAGGTAATATAATGGGAATAGTCGCGAACGATATTAAAAGAGCGCGTAGTTGCTAAAACCCCGATAATTAAGATGTTAGCTAAAGACGATCCCAGCAGCGTGCTAAACGATAACTCGCCCGCCTTTCGGCGCCATGAAGCGACAATAACCGTTAATTCCGGCAAATTGGTTCCTAATGGGAAAAGTAAAAGTCCAACTAAATATGCGGAAAGGTTATATTCAATTAATAAGTTGGCCGTAACTTTAACAATAAAATTTGTTGTTAAAATAATTACGATAATCCCAAGTAGGATTATCAAAATCTCACTGAATATTTTATTTTCTTTTAAAAAAGAAAGTTTAAATTTTAAGCCGTTGTTATTAATTTTATATAATCGCCAGATTAAAAGAAAATATAATATAATTAATAAGAGTCCATCATATAAATTCAGACTTCCCTTTAGAGCCAGCAGCATCGGTAGTAAAATATAGCCCAAGGATAAATATAAAAAAGAGTTATGTCCGTCATTATTGATGCCCCGATTTATAATAATGCTAATTCCTAACATTAAAGACATCATAACTATAATTCCGCCAAACAAATTACCCATTGATAAACTCGGCAGACCACTAAGAAGTGCGTTAACTGACATCGCTCCCTCGGGAAAAGATGTTAAAACTCCAAGGATGAGGCCTAATATAAAAACCGGCAAACCAAGCTTGGAGGCTAAAGAGCGAATATTCTTTATAACTTGATTTGCAGAAAATCCTAAAATTATAAAAAGAAAAACGAGAATAGTTATTAATAATATTGGCGAAAAAGACGATAATAACGGTAGAGTAAAAGTCATAATTTTTTATTACTTTAAAATGTTTTTGGCCAATAGCTTTTTGTAACTTAAATAACTAATAGTTACTGCAAAAATAATAATACAAATAATTACGGTGCTAATTACTTGAGGGTATGCTCCGTTAAAACCGCTGCTAGATGTATGTTTGAGCCAGATTCCAAAATAAGCCCAGACAAAAACTAAAGCATAGAAAATATTTTTGTCTTTCAAGGTTCGCCATGTACCAATAGCAGCGCCAATAAGAAGGATTATGATTGTCCAGTAAGCTTCTTTAATTCCGAAACCATTCCAGGTGGCCTTAACTAAAAATGCAGTGATATTGGCGATCGTTGCAACCGTAATCCACCCGAAATAAATACTAAAAGGGGCACGAATAAGTAAATTATCTAAAGCGGAAAATTTTTGAATATTAATTAAGTCAGCAATCTTAATTAGGCAGACTAACAAAGCAAGTATTAAAATTACAGTTAGCCAAATAACACCGTAGTGCCAGGCGAAGATCCAGACAAAATTAATAAGCGAAGTAATTAAAAAATATTTGTTTATTTTATCAAGAAGAACTTTGCGTTCAGCATTAACATTCTTTTTCTGAGACATTAATTGATAAACTGTATAAATTAAAAGTAATAAATAGATAATTCCCCAAATAGCAAAAGTTGCACCGGCAGGAGCAAAAAGATTAGCATATGAATCAGACACCTCGCCAGTCGTAACCCCAGCGATTGGAAGCGAATTAGCCAGAAAATTTACTATCACCATTGCAAAATATCCGACAACTACTGAAATACTTAAAAATAATTTATTTTTTAACATAATGATTTTCTTATTAAAAAAATTTATTTATTTACTTGTCGCTTATTTAAATAAGTAATTGTTAATTGTAAAATCGAAGCAAAACTTACCCAAAGAAAATATGGAATGTTTAAATAAACAATAAAATGAAAATGTGACCAGATTGTAATTAGCGCCCAAATAAGAGTTCCCAGAGTCAGTAAAATATCTATAGCCGCTAGAAGATTATTTTTTAATTTAAATTGAAAATATGTAAATGAAAAATTAAAAATAAGATTTAAAATAAACGGTAAAGCGACTAACAGGCGTAATTCTCCAGTATATGTTTTGTAAAAAACCGTTCCAAAACTAAAAGCAATGATAATATATAAAAGCGACCAGACGGGACCAAATAACCAACTCGGTGGTGACCAGCTTGGTTTTAATAAAGTTGAATACCAATTATAACTATTAGACATAAGTAAATTATAGCAAATTTAAAATTATAAACGAAATTAGAGATAGCCTCCGTTTACATCGGGTAGTATTTTATATTCTTCTTTAGACTTAATGATCTGGGTTATAAAATTAGTTACCGTTTGAAATTTATCACTTATTTTTCCGTGACAATCATTCCATTCTAATTCCTGCCAGGAAGAATTTATTTTTGCTTTTAAATAATAATTGGAGCATGGAATAATTGATATATTTTCTGTTGTATTTTTACTAGCATCTTCAAATACTTTTAAATTCTTTAACATCTCGTGAATGCCTATAAGTTCGCTATCAGAAATTTTTAATTCAGTCGTTATTGGTGTATCCATTATCATATCTTTTGTGTAAGTTTGCTTTGCGGTATCAAGTTCATTTTTTGCACTAACGCCATATCTAAAAATAATATTTAAATCAGTTCGTTGCGCCTCGGTTAAAACGTTATGATTTTCAATAATAAGTGGTTTAAAAACACCAGTACTGTTTTTAATTTCATAATCGAGCGTTAAAAGTCTCGGAACAAATAAGAATAAGAGTCCTAAAGAAAGAATTGTTATTA
>JBBRSQ010000026.1:0-9039 GCA_038245255.1 Patescibacteria group bacterium
TCCAAGATTCCATTCCTTAATCGTTTCCTCTTTTAGTTCGCGCTCAACTAAATATTCTTTAGCCTTAGACCCAATCGGCGTCGTTAAAAGATGGGCATAATATTTTCCAGCTAATTCAATTAAATCAAGTAAGCGATTACGTTTTGAATATATTTCGGGATTTTCATTTTGTAAAACAACGCCGGCTTTAGGCGCGAGTAAACGCAGCGTTTCCATAAAACCTAAACTCTCTTTTTCCATCACAAACGCAAAAACATCGCCACCGCGGCCGCAACCAAAACAATGCCAGATTTGTTTATCGGGAGAAATTACAAAAGACGGTGACTTTTCATTATGAAAGGGACACAGGGCTTGAAAGTTCGCGCCGACAGCTTTAACAGGAATATACTCGCGAATCACTTCGACGATATCAAGTTTGGATTTTATTTCATCCGCTTGGCCCATATTAAATAAAATTTAAATTAAAAAATCTGGTAATAATAATGTTTTTAAACGCTCAATTTCGCGCTCAACAACTTCCCCGTCGTACTCAGCGTTGTGACGTTTTTGACCGGTGTAGCCGGGGCGCTTCTGATCTAAATGTAAATTAAAAGTAATTAGTTCATTGCCGTTTGAATCTGTCTGCGCAGTAAAATAAATATGGAACCTAGGATAAAAATCTCGCGAAAGACGACGGGCAAAACTTGCCTGACCGTCTTCGCGTTCCGGGATAAATGTATAACCGGCTTGTCTAAGCCAAATCTCCGGTGCTTGTCCCAAGAGCTTCTTGTTTGTGATTATCTTCATCTTTTTCAATCTTAAATACGATTGATTTATAAATAATAAAATTGTAAACCCCGATTGAGACACTAACGATCACCTGTGCCAGAATATACCAGACATGATGGCGATTAACAAGCAGGTGCATAAAATAGGCATTTAAATTTAAACCAACAAAAGCATTTAAAATATATAAAATAAATTGGCCGACTGCTTTACCCTGGGTAAAATTACGAAAAGTCCAAAATTTCTGCAAAGTAAAACTAACGGCAAATGAGGCGACAAAAGCTAAACTAGTTGAAAGTACTAATGGCCATTTAAATAAACCGTGAAATAAAAAAAGTAAAACTAAATCCGTAGCGCCGGCAAAACAACCGGCAATAAAAAACTTAATTTTTGATTTTCGATTTTCACAAAAATTATAAACTTTCGGTAAATGCTTACCGAGATAATTTCGAAACCAAAAATATAAACGATTAATATGGGGCATAAATAAATTAATGAGTTAAGGAAGCCAAGAGTAATTACTAAAAACCCAATTTACTAAATTTTTACTTTCTTTAAAACGATCGTTCTTTCCTTTACTATTTAAAACAACTGAAATTATTTCGCGACCGCGGCTGTCGCGGAATAGACCCACGAAGCAATAGCCTGCCTGATCGGTGTAGCCGGTTTTCCCGCCCAGCACTTGAAAGTTATTATTTCCCGAATCAAAGAGTAAATAATCAGTCGACTCAACTTTTTTCTCGCGGCCGCCGATTGTAGAAAATCTATAATCTTTTGTTTCTGTTGTTTCTCTAATTTCAGATTTCGCTAAGGCCTCTTTAGCCATGAGCGCTACTTCGCGCGCTGTCGAAACGTTCTTCTCGCTTAGGCCAACGGCGTCAACAAATTTTGTATTTACGAGACCAAGCTCTTTCGCTTTTTCGTTCATCTTTTTAATAAACTCCGCTTCACTCAAGTTAGACGCGTGTACGAGTGCTAAGGTTGCGCCGTTGTCAGAGGCAATTAAACTGGTTTTAAATATATCTTTAATTTTAATTTCATCACCCGGATATAAATTTAAAATTCCGCCTTCAACTTGATCACTTGAATTAATCGTATAAGTCTTATCCCAGCCGGGGTTATTTTCAACAAATACTGAAGCCGTCATTAATTTCGTAATGCTAGCAATTGGTTGTACAACGTCGGCATTTTTTGTGTAAAAGAATACGCGGTCTTGAGCGGAAAGAACTGCCCCCTTGGCAGCGTCAATACTTATGCTTGGTGCCGATGACTTAAGTTCATATGACGCAAAATCATTATTAACTATTGACCCGGTGTTAGACCCCAGCAAAATCAACGTTAAAAATAGATTTAAGAACCAAGTCCACATGTAATTTTAGATTTAAATTTTTTCTGTTTCTTGGGCGGCTTCAATTAGCTCCTTAACACTAGCATCAGTCGCGAGCTTAGCATATTCCGGTAAATCACTTATACTATTTAAACCTAAAAAACGAATAAAATCGTGAGTAACGGTATAAAAATTCTCGTCACGCAGTTTATCATATTTTTCTTCAATTAGTCCACGCAGTAGGAGATTGCGGATAATCAAACTACAATTAACTCCTCTAATTTTTTCAAGTTCGAGTTTTCCAATTGGTCCGCGATAAGCAATAATTGTCAGCGCCTCTAAACTCGGCTGAGAAAGCTCACCACTGGTTTCATCTTTCAAAAATTCCTGAACAAGCGCCGCATTAGCAGCCGCGGTCGTCAGTTGATATTGATTATTATTTTTAATTAAAGCTAAACCTCGATCAGACGCTAAATATTCTTCTTCAAGGGCGACCAGCGCTTCTTCAACTTCCTTAGTTTTAACGTTAGTTAAAGTAGCTAGGTCTTTAAGGGCTAGTGGTTTAATGGCGACAAATAGTAAGGATTCGATTTGGGATTTTAATGACATATATTATATATATTTATTCTTGATTTCGCGTAATATGGATTTCACTAAAAAGTTCGTCTTGTTCAAAAACTAATTCTTTTTGTTTAGCAAGTTCGAGAACGGCTAAGAAACATACGATTACTTCAGTTTTATTTTCCGCCTTCGCTAAAAACATAGAAAAATTTACTCTTACCTTATCAAACAGCATTTTCTGAATCATTATAATTCTATCCTCGATATTAATTTTTGGTTCCAAGTGGGCCTCGGGTAATTTTTCTTCAAGCGTTTTTTCAAGAGCTAAAAGTAAGCGTTTAAAAACATCTAAAAGAATGGTTGGACTTACTTTAGTCGGAGCAGCGAAAACCGGCAAATTAAATTGATGACGGCGATTTTTTATTAACGGCGGCAAAAATAAAAAATTCCGAGCCGCAATTGTTTCTTTAATTTTTTGACTAGCTAGGACAAACTCCTTATACATTCGGAGCTGATGCTCTAAATCATCAACTTCAGCGGCATCTTCGGCCGTATATAAATATGGTAATAAGGCTTTTGATTTAATAAATAATAACTTTGCAGCGACTACTAAAAAATCAGCCATTTCTTCAGGATTAATAATTTCGGCCCCGCGAATATAATTAACATATTCATCAGCAATTTTCGCCAAATTAATTTCCGTAATATCCATTTCTTCTGACTCTATTAAAGATAAGAGCAGGGCTAATGGACCGGAGAATTTTTCCATTGTGAATTCGATCATATTTTATTTTACCTGGCCATCAATTAGGGTTGGCGCTACTTCAGGAACAGTCGTATTCATTTTTTCATTAGACCAAAGGCTGCCCTTTAAACATTGATACCCAGCCTTATGGTTTTTATTGCCAGGATACGAGGAGTAGGAATTATAAGAAGATGGCATTTCATTTATTTGACCGCTTGCGTCAAGCTTACTATCGGTTCTAAAAGTAGCACAGAATTCAAAGGATTTATCGCCAGTCTTCTGATAAAGAATTGGTGTTTTTGTTTCGGGATCAATTAATGAATTTTCGTCAAAATAATAATTTGAGTTGCCTTTTAAAGCCTCAAGGGTATCTGGCAATTTTTTATTTTGCTCATAGTAACTATTAACTCCACTTTCAAGATTTGAAATATTATTAACAACTATTTGATCTAAGCGACGAGCCCGGGCTGTTTTTGGAGACTCAACAAAGAAAAAAGCAGCTATAAAAGCCGTAATAATAAGAGCTAAAGAGATAAAAAAGAAAAGGCGAACAACTAAATCTTTCTTTACTAAATCTTCTCGTTTAATATCATAAAAGTAAAAAGCAAACACGGCGCCGGAAATTATAAAAATAGTAACGGCCTTAAGAATGAAGCGACTAGTAAGTTCACCTGATAAGAAATTATTTATAACACCAATGAAGACGCCTAAAATAATTAAAGAGGAAACAAGCAAAATAAAATAAGTAAGCCAACGACGAACTCCGGAATCTTTATCCATCTCTTTTTTGCGAAGTCCTCTAAAAATTAAGCTTGAGAGCACGTAGAAAATCGGCGTCGCAATTATTAACGCCGAAATTGCAAATTTTAAACTATCATCAGAATTACCATAAAACGCATTGAGCGCATCAGGCACGGTTCGATCAATTATTTCGTAAGCGATTAAACCAACGGAAATGCTTGTAAAAATTAACGCGACGAGCGACAGGAGATAATAAAACGCGAATTTTGCATTTAATTTATTTGTCATATGATTATTTCCCTCCCGAACCGCTAAGATAATAGCAATAATAAATATCGCCGGAAGAGGTAAAAAAATTATTAACGTAATTAAACTCATCGGAAAATTATTCATGGTCTAAAATTCAGCATTCTTCGGCGTTCTCGGAAATGGAATGACATCACGGATATTAGCCATGCCGGAAAGATACATAATTAATCTTTCGAAACCTAAACCAAAACCAGCGTGCTTAAACGAACCATATTTACGTAAATCGAGATACCACTCATAATCTTCACGTTTAAGTCCTAGCTCTTCCATTCTCTTTAAAAGAAAGTCTAAACGTTCTTCTCTTTGGCTGCCGCCAATAATTTCGCCAATTCCGGGAACAAGTAAGTCAACCGCTGCCACCGTTTTACCATCGTCATTCAAGCGCATATAAAAAGCTTTTATATCTTTAGGGTAATCGGTTAAGAATACTGGGCCGCCAACAACTTCCTCGGAAATATAACGTTCATGTTCAGTCTGTAAATCAATTCCCCATTTAACGGGATACTCAAATTTCTTTTCAGATTTTTCGAGTATTTCAATCGCTTCAGTGTAAGTCATGCGTCGGAATTCTGAATTAACTATTTTATTTAAACGCTCAGAAAGAGTTGGGTCAATAAATTTATTAAAGAATTCCATTTCTTCCGGAATTTCTTTTAAAATATAATTAATCAAATATTTAATCATTTTCTCTTCTAAATCCATATCATCATTTAAATCGGCAAATGCCATTTCTGGCTCCATCATCCAAAACTCAGAAGCATGACGAGTAGTGTAAGAATTCTCTGCCCGAAAAGTTGGTCCAAAAGTATAAACTTTATTTAAACCCATTACTAAAGCTTCGGCATTTAATTGTCCAGTAACAGTTAGACCCACTTTTTTACCGAAAAAATCTTCGCTGTAATTAATTTCACCCTTTTCATTAAGAGGTGGATTTTTTAAATCTAAGCTTGTAACTGGAAACATTTCACCAGCCCCCTCAGCGTCAGAAGTTGAAATTATCGGAGTTTGAATATAGGCAAAACCTTCTTCTTGAAAAAATTTATGAATCGCAAAACTTAAAACAGAACGTAATCGAAAGACGGCCGAGAAAGTATTACTACGACCACGTAAATGAGCAATCGTTCGCAGGAATTCAAAACTATGTTTCTTTTTTTGCAAAGGATAATCGTCGTCCGCCTTTTGAATAATCGTAATTTTTTTGCCTTAAGTTCAAACGCTTGCCCGGCCGCCGGTGATTCAACTAGCTCGCCTTCAATTTCAAGCGATGAGCCGACGGTAACTTTTTCAATTTCTGAAAAATTTTCTAGACTCGGATCAAAAACAATCTGGACTCCCTTAAAAAAAGATCCGTCATTTAACTCAATGAAACCGAAGTCTTTTGAGCTTCTTGATGTTCTTACCCAACCGGCGACAACAACATTCTTACCTAAATACTGAGTTGTATCTTTATATAATGATTTAATTAAAGTATACGCTGACATAATTTATTAATTATTTTTTTATTGGCTTGAGCGTTATTTGTAATTCGTCAATTTGATTTTTATAAACTTCACTCGGGCTATCCATCATTAAATCTTTCCCGTTTCCATCTTTAGGAAAAGCGTACATATCCCGGATAGAATCCCAGTCATTTAAGACCATAAGTATTCTGTCGATTCCGGGAGCGTTACCGCCATGAGGCGGAGCGCCATAAGAAAAAGCGTTTATCATTCCTCCGAATCTATTTTCAACTTCTGCTTTCGTGTAACCCGCAATTTTAAAAGCTTCATACATTATTTCCGGCTCATGATTTCGAATCGCGCCACTTGAAACTTCAAAACCATTTAAAACAAGATCAAACTGATAAGCTAAAATATCTAAGGGATTTTTTTCTTTTAAGGCTTTTAATCCGCCCTGAGGCATTGAAAAAGGATTATGTCCAAAATCTATGCGGCCTTCTTCAATATCAGAGTAATCATACATCGGGAAATCAACTATCCAAACCCAAGCCGCTTTAGAATTATCTTTTAAATTAAATTTTAGGGCGACTTCGTTTCTAACTGCGCCCAAAACTGCACAAACTATTCGCCAAGTATCAGCGGCAAAGAAAACAATATCACCTTCTTTAGCCTCACATTCTTTGGCCAAGTTTTCTAATTTTTCTTCGCTTAAAAATTTTGCAAACGGTGAACTAATTTTTCCTTCTTTTATTGTTAAATAGGCCAAACCCTTCGCCCCGCGTCTCTTTGCTAAATCAGTTAACTCATCTATTTCTTTACGTGTAAACTTAGCGCCGCCAGTGACTTTTAAAGCATGAACCACACCTTTATTTTTTAACGCGTCCTCAAAAATACTAAAACCGCAAGCAGTAACAATTTCACTTACATTTTTGATCTCTAATTCAAATCTTAAGTCCGGTTTATCAGTTCCGTATCGATTCATTGATTCTGTCCAAGTTAAACGCGAAAATTTTCCATCAGGCAAAAGATTACAAGCTTTTTTCGTGCTAAATTTTTCCATTAACTGAATCATTAGTGGCTCCATTATTTCAAGCACATCTTCTTGTTCGACAAAGCTCATTTCCATATCAAGCTGGTAAAACTCTCCGTAAGCTCTATCCATGCGCGGATCCTCGTCACGAAAACAAGGCGCAATCTGAAAATATTTATCAAGTCCACCAACCATTAAAAGTTGCTTAAATTGCTGCGGTGCCTGCGGTAAAGCATAAAACTTACCGGGATAAAGTCGAGATGGCACTAAAAAGTCGCGCGCACCTTCCGGAGATGAGTTCGCTAAAATCGGCGTTTGTACGTCAATAAACCCATTTTTATGAAAATATTCTCGGCAATATGAAATAAATAAATCTTTAGTCGCCAACATTTGCTGTAATTTCGTGCGACGCAAATCAAGAAAACGATATTTTAAACGCAAAGCTTCATTAGCTTCGCCATTTTTATCATCACTAACTTCAAAAGGCAAAACTTTAGCTTGGCTTAAAACTTCAATGCTACTAGCAATAACTTCAATTTCACCCGTCGGTATTTTTTTGTTAGCAGTTTCTCCTGGTCTTGTTTCAACCTTACCACTAATTTTTACTACCCATTCCGAACGCAATTTTTCCGCTATTTCAGTTAATTCTTTATTTTCAAGCGGATCTATTTTTATCTGAGTAACTCCGTAACGATCTCGTAAATCAATAAACATTAATCCACCCAGATTTCGAGCGCTATTTACCCAACCAGATAAAATAACGGTTTGGCCGACTTGAGATTTATTTAGCTCTCCGCAAGTATGAGTTCTTAACATAAAAATTTAACGATATTTACCGTTTTTTAACAAATTTATTTAAGCTTTAGCTACTTAAATTTTACCTGATTTTAGGTATTTAGGCAAGAATGGAAAAAACTCCTAAACTTCGAACAATATGGCTAATAATAGTAAAAAAACTAGGAACGAAAATTTAAATAGCTAATTGTTAAAACTGACTGCTCTTTAATAACTTTCTTGTCTAGCTTCAATTTTTTAGCAGTATCGAACTTATTTTCAAGAATAAAACGCAGTAATTTAATACAATTATCTGAAATTGTCAACATTTCGGCCGTTGAGTAATCTTGACTTAACTTTTCTTTTTCAAAGCATTTCTCGCAAACCAAACCCCCGTTTTTTAAATTAAAGTAGTTTTTGCCCGATTTTATTTTTTCTCGGCAAACCAAGCATTCTTGAACTTCTGGTAAATAACCGAGCTCACCCAGGAATTTAAATGTAAAGAAAGTAAAATATAATTCACCGGTTTCTTTTGTGAATTCTTCAGTTAAATAATCATCAACTACTTCAAGCCAGCGAGAAAGCAATAAAAATAAACGTTCATCAACTTGATCGTCTTTAGTTAAACGATTGAACCAATAAAGTGCCCGACCAGCGAAATATAATTTATTTAGATTATTTTTAATGTTTAAAAAAGAATTAGTTGTCAGAGCACTGCCAATATAACCAAAGCCCTTCCCTTTTATTATTAATATATCAGCTAAGTTAAGCGGCTCAAGATGACCGGCTAATTTAGATTGAATTTTTTTTGTGCCGCGAGCAATTAACGACATTTTTCCAAAATTCTTAGTATAGACTGTAACTAAAGAATCGCTCTCGCGATAAGCGGAGCGATTTAAAATGATAGCAGATGTATGACGAGATTCGTCCATTTTAAAATCTAATTAAATCCAGATAATCTTGCAAAATAATAGAGGCGGCAATTTCGTCGCGCTCGGCTTTATCTTTTTTTTCACCACTTAAAGCGTCCGCCGCTAAACTACTTAAGCGCTCATCAATTAAATTAACCGGTTTGCCACTTTTTTCTTTTAGCTGTTCAACAAAGTTTAACCAAGAAGGATTATTAGCAACTTCTCCACTCATTTTTCTCGGACTACCAATAATAATCACATCAATTTCTTCTGTTTTAATCACAGCTAATAATTCCGTTAAATTACTAACAGTTTTTAAAGGCAAGGCTAAACAAGTCTCTTCGTCAGCCAGCGCCAAACCGATTCTTTTTTCGCCCCAATCAATTCCTAAATATTTTTTTTCGCTCATATTACCTAGTTAAAATATCACAGCCAGA
>JBBRSQ010000027.1:0-8875 GCA_038245255.1 Patescibacteria group bacterium
CATTAATTTCACTTCATCAATTTTAACTTCCTTACTTACTAAAACTTCAGGCAAGATTTCGACAAAATTTAATTCGAGACTTAGAGTGTCTTTCAATATATCCAAGCGCTTTTTAGTTAAGACAGCTTTTAGTTCTTCACTCGCCCCGGCCAAATAAACACTAGTTTCATCATTAATATTTAAGTTTCCATCTTTACGAAGCATGTTAATGAATCTGACGAGTTCCCTCTTTAAACCCTCTTCTTTAAGTTCGGGCGTAATAACGGTATCAAGCTCAAGTTCAATTTGATCTTCGCTAATTGAAATAAATTCAACACTGACTAAATTTAATTCATCTTTAATTAAATCAATATACTCAGGAGCAATAACCGTTTTTACTTTAACCGTCACACGAGAAAGCATTTGGCGGATTTTAATTCCCGCCTCGTCTCGTTTAGCGAGTCCAAGCTCAACAATTTTACGAATAACACTCATATCATCTAATAATTTTGTGTTATCAGTTTCATCAAGCTGCGGCCAAGCTTCAAGATGAACGGATTTATTATCACTGGTATAATCATAGCCGCTAACTTTCTGCCAAAGATTTTCAGAAATAAACGGCATAAACGGCGCCATCACTTTCGCGAGTTCAGTTAAAACATAATGAGTTGTCTCAAGCGCTTTTTGTTTATCTTCTAAGTCATCGGATTTGAAACGATCACGGCTACGGCGCAAATACCAAGTCGAAAGCTCATCAATAAATTCGGGGATCTGACGAGCGGCTTCGTAGACATGATAAATATTTAATTCTTTTGTAATACTATTTATCAAAACCGAAAGCTTAGCTAATATCCATAAATCTAAAACATTTTCTGTTTCTGGTTTGGTCGCTTCACCTTTAATATCAACGGCATACATCTCATAAAATTTATAAACATTCCAAAGCAACATTATATTTTTACGGAAAACATCCTTTACGTCTTCAACATCATAACGTTTGCCTTCGCCGGGTTGATTAATGGTAAACATGTGTTGGCGAACAGCATCAACTCCGTACTGCGAAATAACATCCCAAGGATTAATAATATTGCCTTTTGACTTCGACATTTTCTTACCTAACTTATCATTGATATGACCGAGGCAAATTACATTTTTATAAGGTGCGCCTTTTCCGAGCAAAGTTGAAATTGCCAGTAATGTATAAAACCAACCCCGAGTTTGATCAATCGCTTCACAAATATAATCAGCTGGATACTGTTCATTCTTATCAATAAACTCGGTATTTTCAAAAGGATAATGATGCTGAGCATAAGGCATGGCGCCGGAATCAAACCAACAATCCATAACCTCTTTAACGCGCTTCATTTTTCCGCCGCAAGCAGCACAAGTAAATTCATACGTATCAATTTCTGGTCGGTGAATATTTGACTCGAGCGTTACTTTTTTACCACTAAGCTCTCCTAACTCCTCAACGCTTCCAATAACTTTATGAGTTCCGCAATTTTCACATTCCCAAATCGGTAGTGGTGTTCCCCAATAACGTTCTCGAGAAATTGCCCAGTCTTTAACATTATTTAACCAATCGCCGAAACGTCCGGCTTTAATATGTTCCGGAATCCAATTTATAGTTTCGTTAGCGGCAATAAGTTCCGGCTTAAGTTTACTCATTTCAATAAACCAAGAATCTTTCGCATAGTATAAAAGTGGAGTATCGCAACGCCAACAGAAAGGATAATCATGCTCGTATATTTCTTCTCGATATAGTGTTCCCTGTTCTTTCAAATAATCAATAATTATTTTTTCCGTCGTCGCGCTTTTTACAAATTTTCCTTCAAGTCCATAAGGAGCAAGATCGGAGAAAAAATGGCCAGCTTCGTCAACGGTATGAACTTTCGGCAGACCGACTTCTTCCCCTAAATTATAATCATCTTCACCGTACATAACCGCCGTATGAACAACGCCAGTACCATCAGTCGTCGTCACAAAATTAGCCGGCACAACGCGATAAGCTTTTTTACCAGTCTTTGTTTCTTCTTCGCGAATTAAAGGAATTTCAAATAATGGTTCATATTCTAAATCAACTAAATCAGCCCCTTTTAATTCTTTTATTATTTCATAAGGTGTGTCGCCTAAAACAGACTCAAGTCTGGCTTTAGCTAAAATATAATTTCCCGCTTCAGTTTTTGCAATTACATAATCAATCTCAGTGCCAACAGCAAGAGCGACGTTACCCGGAAGTGTCCAAGGAGTAGTCGTCCAGGCTAAAATAAAATCGCCGGCGCTAACGTGATAATTATCCTTAGTTACTTTAAATTTTAAATAAACGGAATTATCTTTTGTTAATTTATAACCTTGAGCGACTTCATGAGTTGAAAGCGCCGTTCCGCAACGCGGACAATGCGGCACAACTTTATGTCCTTTATAAATTAATTCCTTTTTATCAGCTTCTTTTAAAATCCACCACAAAGATTCAATATAAGAATTATCATAAGTAATATATGGATGCTCCATATCAACCCAAAACGCGATGCGGCGAGTTAGTTTTTGCCATTCATCAAGATATACCCAAACACTTTCCTGACACTTGGCGTTAAATTCTTTTATTCCATATTTTTCAATATCCGGTTTGCCAGAAATTCCCAGTTGTTTTTCAACCTGAAGTTCAACCGGTAAACCGTGCGTATCCCAACCCGCTTTACGCTCAACGCGAAATCCGTTCATAGTTTTAAATCGCGGCAAGACATCTTTAAAGGCACGCGCTAAAACATGGTGAATACCAGGCATACCGTTTGCCGTTGGTGGGCCTTCGAAAAAAACAAAATTTCCGGCCGGCGCATCTTTTCGGACTGACTTACCAAAAATATCCGCTTTCTCCCAGAAATCTAAAATCGTTTCTTCTTGCGCGACAAAAGCGTTCGCGGGGGCGGGATGGTTAGCGGCCACGGGAGCAACATAAGTAGTCGGCTTATTTTCTTTATGTTCTTTATTTATTTCGGGCATATTTTAGTTTATATTTATTTTAATCACTTTTTATTTTACTATTTTCTCTCAAGTTAATCATTGCCGCGCTCATCTATCATGTCATTAATTTCTTTCCTAATTCCCTTAATACTAATCATCGTAACTTTATTTTCTCTATTTTTCATTAATTCCTCAGCGGCGGCAACTTTAGCATACATTTCTTTTAAAGATTTATCAGCAATGGTTTCTCGTGGTTTTCGAGGTTTTTTTTCCGGTTTTTCCATGCCCGCGGCTTCAAATTCTTTAATTAGATCTAATTGAATTTCTTTTTTCATAATTTTTATTATTTAAAAAATTATCCTTGGATATTACTGAGCGACCGACTTGTTTTTATCCCCGCCCAGGCAAAAGTTATATCATCGGTCAAAATTGCATATTTATCAATTGTATCAACACCGCGTTCATTCCATTCATTAGTTAAATCTTTTCTAATTTCAATACTTTTTAATCTCAAGTCAACCCATTCTTTAGAATATCCTTTTTTTAAATAAGTCGCCATTGCTCTTTGAATCGCTTTCTCCGGATCTTCAGCTTCTTCGACTCGTTCATAGCCAACTCGCGCTAGCCAAAGCTTAAAAGGTTCAGCTTTAGGCGAAGGAATTGACTGAATGAGACGAAAAATTGTTTCAGTGTCAGCCGCGTCCGACAGATAATTTTTATTATCCTTAGCTAAAAATTTTAGTTGTCGACAATTTGTCGATAACTCAATTCCGCTTTCATCTTTAACTCGGACCTTCATTTTATACCAATAATCATTTGGGTTTACACTTTCAGTTAGGGCGCCAATAACATCAACTACCGAAAAATACCATTTCTCTTTTTTATCATCCCAAATACGCCGGATTTCTTTTCCTGAAAAAATTGCTAATTTTTGTTCTTCTTTTTCTTTTGACATAACTTTAATGATTAATAAATTACATTAACCATTATATCAATAACTATATTATGTAAACTTAAACTCTTTCTAAAATTTAGCCCTATCATCATCCAGCTTATTTATATTACCCTGATCAGAGAGCTTATGTATCACTAAAGTGTCATTCATTAAATGTATATTAAAATCTCCAGAATTTACTATTTTTTCAACTTCAGTTCTAAATTCATCCGTACAAGCTTCTTGGACGCTTAAAGGCGTTATTCGACAATTACCGTTTTCAGCGAGTAAATTTTTAATGTTGCTAAATAAATTATTAATTTCCTTCCGGGTTTTATTATAAAAAGGAACGGAATACGAAGCCCAAATTTCATCAAACTTATCAATTTTTCTTTCTTTTAAACGCTCAACTAATTCGGGATCATCGGCCTTCAAATTAGAACTATTATAATTTACTCCTTGGGAGCGCTCAATATCTTCTTGCGCGATATAAGGATCAATATTTGTAATTGACTTTGGTTTTACTATTTGACTATCAATTAAATCCTGGCAAGACTGACCACCACCTAAAAGACAAATATTTTTATTATCTAACTTCAACTTAAAATATTTTTCAGCTGCAGCTGAGTTTTCTAAACCAACCCCGAAAAGACTAATAGCGTATGGGGTAGAATCTTTTTTAAAATCACGCGGAAAAAAATCGCGATGCTGATTTGTTTTCTCGTAATAGTCCTGACTTTTAAATTGTTCGTCCGACAAAGACGCGTCCCGGCTAGAACTAGAAACTTTCTCTTTTAAAATTAATAAATTTTTCTGATTTTCGATCGCATTTAATTCTTCGCCCCGACTACCGAGCATAAGCTCTCGAGCTAATACCTGGTTTAGCGCTTTTTCTGACTTAGCTTTATTTTCTTCACAATTAATTAAATTAAAAGAATTGTGTTTCTTTTTTAAACTTATTTTTCCAGGCACAGATGAGATTTCATCGGTTCGAAGCGACTCGCTTCTCAGACTACCAATAAATCTATTTAAATATTCTTCGCTTGTTTCGGGTAACTTAAATTCGTAATCAAAATCAGCTAATTCTAATTTTTTCTCTGGTAAGTTTAGTGAATTTTTTTCGAAATTCATATTATTTTCAATTACGGCCCTTTTATTTCCCTTTTACTTCCCTTTTATTTCCCTTTTATTTCCCGTGGCACTGTTTATACTTTTTACCGCTTCCACAAGGGCAAGGTTCGTTACGTCCAACTTTAGCGCCATCTTCGCCTTTAATTTTTTCATGGACTAAATCAATGGTATTTCGCTCCCCCGCTTGTTTATGCATAACTTTTTGGGCACCAGTAAATTCTAAATTAGTCGGTGCTTGTTCAGCAAATAATTTTATTTCTGGAGCGCCAGCCAGCGCAAGACCATCGGCAGTTTTATAAATAGCATAAACAACGTGACGACTAATAAGCGTATTTAATTCCTGATACATTTTCCAAGCTTCTTTTTTATATTCAACAAGCGGATCACGTTGACCGTAACCGCGCAAACCAATTCCCCGGCGCAAGTAATCAACCGTTTCTAAATGTTCAACCCACATCTCATCAATTGAGCGAATTAAAATTCCTTTTTCTATTTCCTTAAATTCAATACCAACTGAACGAAACTTATCGGTCAGGGTTTTATAGTTGGCAGTTGCTTCCGCAATTAAATAATTTGCTATCGCCTCGCGAATATCATCCTTATTATTTCCCTCTTTAACAAATCCTTCTAACTTCGTTTGTAAGTCAGATTTAGTCGTCCAAATTGTGCGCATTGTCTCAGCAATTTCTTTAATATTCCATTCCGCTTTATCATCACTGGCAGTATGAAAATTTACGACAGACTTAATTTCAAGATTAACCATGTCACTAATTATGGTCGTTAAATTCTTTTCAAACTTTGGTTCAACTTCTTTAACTTCGCCTTCGGCTTCATTAATCGAATCAGTCGCTGAATTCTCAGTTGTAAAATCCTTATCAACTTTTATTTCTTCTGCTTGTTTTTTACCTTCAGAAATTTCTAAAATTTCACGACGACGATTATAAATAGCCGTACGGTGTTTATTAATAACATCATCGTACTCAACTAAATGTTTTCTGGTATCAAAATTATTTCCTTCAACTTTTTTCTGCGCCGACTCAATTGATTTTGAAATCATTTTATTTTCAATCGGCATGTCCGCCGGCACTTTTAGTGTTTCCATTAAACCTTTCATCCTATCACCACCAAAAATACGCATTAAATCGTCGTCAGTTGAAACATAAAACTGCGATGAACCAGGGTCACCTTGACGCCCGGCACGACCACGAAGCTGATTATCAATGCGGCGTGACTCGTGACGCTCGGTACCAATAACGTGTAGGCCGCCTAAAGCCCGTATTTCCGCTTGCTCACTCTCAACTGGTGGATTACCGCCTAAAATAATATCGACGCCACGACCAGCCATATTAGTCGCGAGTGTAATTGAGCCTTTGCGACCGGCTTGAGCAATAATTTCCGCCTCTCGTTGGTGATTCTTCGCGTTTAACATTTGCGGACGCAGGCCTTCTCGCTCCATTAACTCAGCAAAAACTTCGTTTTTCTCAATTGAAATTGTGCCGATTAAACAAGGTTGGCCCTTTTCACTTCTCGCTTTAACATCGCGAATAACGGCGTTGAATTTATCTATTTCCGTACGATAAATTAAATCGTTTAAATCTTTTCTGACATTTGGCTTATTAGTCGGAATAACAATTGTTTCTAGTTTATATATTTTATGAAACTCTTCCGCTTCGGTCGCGGCGGTTCCGGTCATACCGGATAATTTTTTGTATAATCTAAATAAATTTTGAAAAGTAATCGTCGCCATTGTTTGCGATTCTTTTTGAACCTTAACGCCTTCTTTCGCTTCAATCGCTTGATGGAGACCTTCGCTGTAGCGGCGACCAGGCATTAAACGACCGGTAAACTCATCAACAATAATAATTTCACCGTCTTTAACAACGTAATCTTTATCATTTTTAAATAAGACGCGCGCTTTTAAAGCCTGCTCAAGATGATGGACTTCCTTAACGCCACCTTCAACATAAATATTTCCCATCCCGAGAATTTTTTCGACTTTCGCAATTCCGCCTTCAGTTAAAGTCGCCGCGCGCATTTTTTCATCAACATTATAATCATCATTTTCAACTAGACGTTCAACAATCTGCGCAAATTTAGTATATTTATCGGTTGATTCTTCAGCCGGCGCACTAATAATTAACGGCGTGCGCGCTTCATCAATTAAAATAGAATCGATTTCATCGACAATGGCATAATTAAGTGGTCTTTGCACGGCTTGATCAAGAGTGAAAACCATATTATCGCGCAAATAATCAAAACCAAATTCATTATTAGTGCCATAAGTAATATCACATAAATAAGCGTCACGACGCGGTAAACGCTTAAAATGTTTTAACCTTTCGTCATATTGACTCTCATCAGCATATTCAGGGTCATAAACAAAGGAATTCTCATGGACAATTACACCGGTCGTTAAGCCTAGGGCGTGAAAAACGGGCGCCATCCAACCGGCACCGAGTCGAGCCAAATAATCATTAACGGTAATTAAATGAACGCCTTTAGCCTCAAGCGCGTTTAAATAAATCGGTAAAGTCGCGACTAAGGTTTTACCTTCACCAGTTTTCATTTCGGCAATTTCACCGCGATGGAGAACAATGCCACCGACAAGCTGAACATCAAAATGACGCTGATTTAAAATTCGGCGGGCAGCTTCACGCATCGTCGCAAAAGCAACTGGCAAAAGCTCGTCTAAAGTTTCACCCTTAGCTAAGCGAGCACGAAAAACAGGAGTTCTCTCTTTGAGCTCTTCAGCGCTTAATTTCTGTAAATCCGCCTCAAAACTTCCGATTTTATCAATCAAGGGTTTCATGGACTTGACGATCTTTTCATTCGCATCCCCGAATAGTTTAAAAATATCCATATTGTTTGGCTAATATTCTATAAAATAAATAGATCTAAATTCTTCTTTAGGTCTAACATTAGTATAATACGTTCTGATAAGAAAATAAATATTGACTTTTAGTTAATTATATTGCGATGCTAATAATCTGGACTCAAAAGCCTCGCGTCAAAGTGACCGAGGCTTTTTTTAAAATAATAATTTCTGCTAATTATTTGACGCGGCTAATTCTCGTTTTATCAGTTAATTTATCTTTGTATTTTTTAATTACAACTTCAAGATGATCTTTGACTTTATCAATCGCTTTATATAAATCATCTTCAGTTTTTTCAACTCGGATTAATTTGCGCGGAACTTCGATATTTACTTCGGCGCGAAAAATATCACCTTTATTTTGACTACCGATTGTTTTAGAGATTTCGACATCGCAATTAATTGCTTTTATGTCGCCTAAATATTTTTCAATCATGTCCATTTTAGTCTGACAATAATCACGGATAGCCGGAGTTAGTTCAAGACGAGTTGATTTGATTCTGATATTCATATAATTTTTATAATTAATTATAATCTCACCGGTCAAACATATAATTTTACTTACGACTTTCTTCACTTAAATAATTTTTGGGACAAATACTCGCTTTGCTCGTTTTTGTTTTACAAAATTATATGCGTTCATCAAGTCTAAGTAAAATTATATTATCTGCAACATATGCGCTCAAAAAATTTAAACAGAAATATAAAGCAATTAATTAACGTTTAAAATAACTTAATTATGTCGCGGTAGGTGATGAAAATTATTAGACCGATCAGAAGGAGGAAACCGACGTTATGAATGATTGCCTCAAGTTCTCTTTTAACGGGTTTGCCTTTTAATTTTTCAATTAGGAGAAATAGTATGCGGCCACCATCAAGCGCGGGTAAAGGGAGAATGTTAATTACGGCTAAATTTAAGGATAAAAGCGCGGTAAACTGCAATAAGTAAGAGAATCCGAGTCGAGCGGCTTGACCGGTAATCGTCGCGATGCCGACCG
>JBBRSQ010000028.1:0-8445 GCA_038245255.1 Patescibacteria group bacterium
ACAACCAGTTGTACTAATTGAGCCACAGTCTAAATCACTACTACAGCCACAGCACAAACCGCGACCAGCGCCGGAGCAAGATCCTTTGTCTGCCTGGCAATGCAAACTTGGCGTTGTTGAACTAACACATGAATCTGGATTCAAGCCAACCTGACAGCAACAAGTTCCACAAGACGGATAAGCACCCTGTAGACCACTATCTTGCAAGCAGGCTAAGCCAGGAAAATTACATAAACCAAAATTACAGGTTGAAGTCGCATTTAAATCAGCGCAGCCAAGCCCCGCGCCTCCGGGCGGATTAGCACACGAAGTTGCGCAAGATGAAGTACTAGCAAATATCGGTGTCGTCGTCGGGGTTAATATGTCACAAAGCAAAGGATTTCCGGGTGGCGTTTGACATTGATAATATGCACAATAACCAGAATTCGCACCACTAGTAATTTTATTTCCTGATAAACAATTTTTAGTCGTCGAATCATAACAACAAGCGCTCTCGTTCGAGCATGACGGCTGGTCCTTATCATATGCTCGGCAAGGATCACTGCCTATTCCCTTGGGACAACCGCCGACACAAGTATCAATCTTATCAAAAAATCCAATCCTTAAAGGAGTCGTAGACGCGCAAACCTTAGGATCACCGATTGGTGGTACAGAATTACTAAAACAATTATAGTAAGCGCAATAACCATAATCAGCATTACCTTTAGTCTTGCTAACCACTCCGCCACCATCAAGTCCGCGACAAACGTCATCGGTTGTGGTCGCCGTTCTATTTGAATCAAAACAACAAGACGAAGAATGATCGCCGCAATTTGTTTGAGAACTAATATTGGCACAATCTGAGCAAACCCCTTGTGGATGATCAGAATTTATGTCACAGAATTGAGAAGTGTGGCCAGTACAATTACAAGCCGCATCGTGTTCTTCGGTCGTTGAACCAGCGGCTGCGCAGCCTGAACATTTTCCAAAAGTATTACTATTATTAATTATATCGGAACCACATTTGCCAGCGCAGGTTAATGGCGCGCAGCAATCTTCAGCATCTTTACCAATACGACAACAACAATCACAACTAGGCTTAACTTCTAAAATACAATTATCAGCTAAAGTAGCAATTGGATTCTTAACACATTTGGCGTCATTATCCGCGCAAAGCTTATCGGAAACGCAACGTCCAACTGAACTGACATTTTCACAATTAAATTTATCTGGGCAAAGCCGACAGTTTGAACCGTCTTGTGTACAGTGATTCCCCGGAGTGCTCGTCCAACCGATTGGGCAAGATGTTTGCGTCGCAATCTCCCAGTTTCCGGCACTATTGCAAGTTTCATCTGTAGTTAAGGACGAAGTTAATTTTCCTGAAAAAGCTGAGGCTGGAAATGTTACTGATTTTGATAAATCACAAGTTCCATTAAAAGCTGGGTTTGAACCACCGGCATTTTTCTGACATTTATCAAGATCACTTAAATAAGTACAATCGTTAGTGCAGCCCGGCGCGCTTTGGCAAGTGCTATCACAAGAGCCAACTACTTTTTGATAAGAAGTGGCTGGTGATGAACATGAGCCGGGACTATTTGGACACATTCCTCCCTGATAACAAGTCCCTAGATATTTAGAAAGCCCTAAACAACTATCAAAAGTTTGAGTAGTCGTGGCATCAAAATTCGTACTAAAAGTCCATTCAAAAACTGACGTCGGTATATCAACAAAACATTCATTCAAATTATTAACACAACGACCCTTTTTATAAGTTGTGCTCGGACAACATATTTGATTATTACATTCCTCGTTTTTAGTACACTCGCCGACAGAAAAATTTAGTTCATTTCCCCAAGTACCGTTTTTAACTACCCGTACCGGACCAGTTTTAGCTGCTGCCGGAACGTTCACGGTTACCGCATTAGCATCATTTTCTTTTTTAATTACGCCAGTAATATCTTGGTTATAATTAAATTTAACTAAGGCGTTACTACCAATAGTTCCAAAATATTCTCCCCAGAGAGTCACCGGAGTATCAATTGGACCCTGAGTCGGATCAATTTTGCAAACACTCGTTTTGAGTGCAAGTGTCTTATTAAAATTAAAAGCATTAGGATTTAGATTTTCGGTATTTATTGTAAGTGCGCCTAAAGTAATTTGAATCTGATAACTATCATCTACTAACAAATCAGGAACTTTAACTATTATCTGATTATCTTTCCAAACAGAATTAGCACAAATTGCCGGAAACAAATATGAGGCTTCGATTTTATTATTTCCACTTAAAAAATATACATGGTTGGAACCCTGAGCGCCACCGAAACCAGCGCCTTTAATAGTTACATATTGGCCAACACTTCCTTCTGTCGGCGAAAAAGAAATAATATACGGGCCCTCTCCTTCCTCTCGATCTTTTGTAAATTTAAGAAAATTACTTTTTTGTGTAAATCCAGCAATATTTTTTTCAACAAAGCTTCCCGTAACCCCAGCCTGAATATTAGGGGTAGTCGAAGTTCCCGACAGTCCTGTTGCCACGGCAAAGTTTGAACTTAGAGCTTTAACATTGCTTTGATAATTCCCAAAATAAGCATCACTCGAATATAAATTATTACCTTGATAATTAACTTCCGCTCGTAAACGACCTTGTTTAGGACTTAAAAAACATAAACCCGGACGGTCAATATTATTGACAACAAAATCAGCGAGCTGAGGTCCATAAGCATCATTCGTGCTATCAGTTAAACCTTCGCTATTTATAATTTTAATTGGTCCTGATTGTGCGCCCGGAGAAACGGCGACGACGATTTGATCATCGCGCCAAGTATTAATACAACTAGGATTAATTGTTTGTGGTTGAATAGCATCCTTAGGGCTGCCACTACCAAGAAAAATAAGTTTACTGCTGGTGGCAGAATATTCACCAAAATTTTTACCAAAAATTGTAATGAAATTACTTATCGCTCCATTAGGCACGGTTAAATTACAAGTATCATTAACTGCGCAATCTTGATTACTCGCGCAAGGCTTATTTGAATTAGCATTACAAAATCCACCGGCGGGACTAATTCCCGTAATAACTGGTGGACCAGCGCAAAGACAAGTATCAGGATTACAAGTTAAAAATTCAGAGCAGCGAGTATTATCAACGTCACAGGTTAAATTTGTTAAATCGCCATCGCATGACTCGCCCGCAACTCCTTGTGGCTGACATTGACAATTATTATCACAATAATCTCCAGCAATACATATTTGATTAACTGCTTGGCACCCAGGATTAGGACTAGAGTCGCAGCTAGTCGGTGGAGTTATACAGTTTTGAAGACTTGAACCAATACAGCTGCCCCAAGATCCACCACCACACATCATTGAACCGCCACAACCGCATGATTGTGTTGCGCCGTCTGTACAGCCACCCGAGCCACCATTAATTGCGCCTCCGAGTTTCGTTAGAATAAAAGTGGCAATAGCCCAAGCCGCCAAAATAATTACCAGTCCAATAATGCCATTTCGTAAAATTTGTTTTGCAGTTGCAATTTTTTCTTCATTTCCAGCCGAAGTCATCCAAAGAAAACCGCTATAAAGGATTAATCCAAGGGCGATCACTCCCAAAAAACCAAGAGCGATATTTATAATCCTACCAATTATTGTTCGTGGATCACCGGTCGCTAAAGAGCCGTTTAACCCCGCGCTAACTTCATTAGTCCCGAAATCAGCTGCTAAAATAAAGCGGGCAAAAACAAGACCACCGGCTAGCAGTGTAAAAACTAATAATTGTTTAGCAATTCTTTTAGAAAACAGTTTCACAGATTTATAAATCAATTATAATTATTTTAGGGACAATTTCCATCAGCACTTAAAGCATTTGTTGCTGTGCCGAAACAGCATGAAGGATTGGTAGCATTCGCAGTACAACTAACGCCAGCACTTGGTTTGAAACAATTCTGATAAATATCTTTAACTCCTGAACCGACTTGAGCTCGATACGACATTGATTCTGAATACGGTGTGTGCTGAATTAAAGTAATTGTTTTATCAGGAACTCCATCAAGAGGCGCCGAGTCAATGTTACTATTTTTAATCCAATAACCATTTGCAACCGGTGATGTGCTCTTTAAATTTATTAATTTATGTTCGACAGTTGTTGATCCATTTGAAAGTGATTTACTCCCTGTCGACAAACTACTATTCATCATTAAAGTATTCCAGATAATTTGAATTGGGTCAGCTAAGTTAATTTTTGTCGCCCCTTGAATCGGAGTAACTGTCTCAATTTTTGGTGGGGCCGACATTATTGTATTATTTATATAAAAAGACCAACGATAATTATCTTTCTTATCTAAATTTTGAGTAACTGTTAAATTATCATCATAAAAATCACGTGGACCATCTGACATTAAATCTCTATCACCATCAAAAGAGTTAACAGCCAAATCAACGATACCAGTCATTAAGGCACCGGCAGTTGGATAATTTTTAGATTCACTATTTTGACAAGTATTATAACCAAGTGCTGTCGACGCACAAGTACTATACGGCGCCGCGGCTAAACAATCGTTATTATTAACACAAGTTTTAAGATCGGCCGCTTTCATTTCAATCGCTAAATGACTATTAGCTGGTAAGCAGTATATTTTCTCACCGCAACCGTTAACGCCACATTCATTATCGGAAATAAATTCAACGGTTTTATAAGCATTACTAATTAAAAATTTTCCGCTGACATAATCCCCTAGACATTTTTTACTTCCACTTGGCCCCTCGCATTTATAAGAACGGCATTGTGAATTATCTGTACAACCGCTTCCGTTTGCTAAACTACTAGCGTTGTAATTTACAATTCTTATATAATTTGCAACTTCAGACGCTAAGCCAGAAACTCTTAGTGGATTTACCGCCTCACTAAAATTAATCTGAATAACAGTATTCATTGGTGAGTCTTTTTTATCTTTTATTTGCGCTAAGTCTTGACGATCAAGACCGCCGGCAAAAACTTTTATTTGTAGAGCCTGGGCATTTGTAGTATTAATATCAATTTGATTTCCACTTAAACCGGCAGTTTTCGCATTTAAAATGATAGTTGCTAAACTGCCAGAAATATTTACTAGCGGGTCGCCACTTAAAACAGCTTTAATTTCATTAGCCTGCGCCTCAAGATTACAAGTATTTGGGTTTACATAAATATTTTTATTGACTGACGGCGACGAAGAAAAAGTATAAGTTTCTGCGCCAATACTTAAAGTGTCCGCCAATTGCTCCGGCGTCATAACAACATTCCAAGAATTTCCCGGGCTTCTTGTCAGTGGTTTAAAGGTGAAGTAACCAGCGAATTTAGCGTTTCCGCTAGCATCAAAATCGGCCGAGCCTAATAAATTACTAATATTATTAGCATCAAACAATAAAGCTTTGTCCGGAGACGTCGCTGATATATCTACTTTGAAATTAGTAATTGAGCCACGATAATTTGCGGGTGTAGCTGTCGCTGTCGGACTGCTACCAACCGGAATGAAGCTCGCAATCTTTGCTGGTTTATATACATTAAGACAACCGTTAACTTGAATCGAAGCTTGCGCCGCTAGCGCTGGTGCCGTTTGATTTTGCGTATCCTGAGAGTTATCTGGTTGCGGAAATATTCCACCAGCAACTACTTGCGGTGGTGTTAAGTCGAGGCGAGTGCTGACTTCAAATTTCCAATTAAAATAATCAGTTCCACAAGTCTTGAACATTGAGGAATTGTCAGAACTCTTTTTTAAATCACTGGTAACTTTAACCGAATACCAAGTGTTTGTAGTCGCATTACCTAAAAGACTAAGCGGTGTTAAAATTAATGTTTTATTAGCATTTGAAACCGCCACAATAACATTTGTCTCATTAGCATTAGTGCTCGGGCAAGACCCATTCACACAAGCATCCCCTAAATCTGTTTTAAATATTCTTATTGAAGTGGGGTTAATCTTATTACAACTGGTATTATTACAAGCACAACTAGCTCCAGTAGCATTAACACAAACGGTGTTGATATTTACTTCCTCTTTAAACGTAATAATGATAGCAGTGTTTCGCGCAACGTCTGTTTGACCATTTTCTGGGTAAAAACTTTCAACCGAGCAGGCACCAATCGCCCCTAATCCCGAATTAGTAAAAGTATTACTGTTGTTTCCTGGATTTAGAGCGCCACCACCAATTGTTCCTGAGAGTTTTGATAATAAAAAGGTAGTTATTGCCCAAGAAGATAAAATAATTACTAAGCCAATAATTGCATTCTTTAAAATTTGTTTAGCCTTATTAATTCTTTCTTCATCACCATTTGAGGTCATCCAAAGAAAACCAGCGTACATAATTAAAACTAAAGCAATAACGCCAAGTAGACTTAAAAAAATCTGAATAAGTCGGCCAATTATTACTCTAGGATCGCTGGAGCTTAAATTTATGACGTTCGAAATTGGAGCTAAACCAAAGTCTTGCGCAAACGCAAAATTAGCTATAAGCGTCGTAACGATTAAGCCGAAAATAAAAACAAGTAATTTAACTTTTTTATTCATTAGAAAGGGTAAAAAAGCTTTTAAATTATCCGCTCGCTTGATATAATCAATATGAATTTATTATAACATAAAGATCAGAAAAGAAAAACAGTTTTATGACTATTGAAAGAATAATAAAAAAATTCAGCGAAAACCATCCCAATGAGGATACCGCAGTTCTCGAAAAAGCTTATAAGTTCGCCGAAATTGCTCATAATAATCAACTTAGAAAAAACGGTGAACCCTATATTCAGCACCCACTTCACACGGCTTATATTCTAGCCGAGATTAAGGCTGATTTAGATACAGTAACCGCCGGTTTATTGCACGACGTACCCGAAGATACTAGTCATAATTTAGAAGAAATTAAAAAAGTTTTCGGAACTGAGGTTTTTAACCTTGTTAAGGGAGTAACTAAGCTCGGTAAAATTAAGTATCGTGGCATTGAGCGTTACCGAGAAAATTTAAAAAGAATGTTTCTGGCTATGACTAGCGACCTCCGAGTTATTTTTATAAAATTTTGCGATCGCTTGCACAATCTCCGGACACTTGAAAACTTGCCACCTGAAAAACAAAAAAGAATTGCCCAAGAGACTTTGGAAATTTACGCGCCGATAGCCGGATTACTTGGAATCGGGCGCTTAAAGTGGCAAATGGAGGATATCTGTTTTAAATTTCTTTTCCCAGACCAGTTCCACGATATTGAATACAAATACGAAGTCGAGAAAAAAGTCGAGCGTAATCGTTTTTTCCAAAAAATAAAAGACGCTATAATCCCCAAACTTAAAGAAGCCGAGATTAACCATGAAATTGAAGCTCGATTTAAGCATCTCTATAGTATTTATCGCAAAATGCAAGAGAAAGACAAGCAATTTGATGAGATATATGATGTTTTTGGGCTTCGCATTATTGTTCCAACAATTGATGATTGTTATAAAACTCTCGGCATAGTTCATACCCTTTGGAAACCAAAACCAAATCGCTTTAAAGACTATATTGCGGTTCCAAAACCAAATGGCTATCGTTCCTTACACACTACTATTTTTGGGCCCGATGGACGTCCCGCTGAGTTTCAAATAAGAACGCAAGAGATGCACGAAGAATCAATTTATGGATTATCAGCGCATTGGTATTATAAATCTAAAAAAGAAAGAAGTAATTATCAATCGCCACCTTGGGTCAAAGAATTAATCGATATTCAAAAAGAAATTACTAATACTACCGAGCTTGTTAAAAACATTAAACTAGATATTTTCCGAGACCGAATCTTTGTTTTTTCGCCACGCGGTGATGTTTTTGAGTTGCCAGAAAAATCGACGCCAGTTGACTTTGCTTATGCCGTCCATAGTAACATCGGGAATAAAACTTCCGGCGTCTTAATTAACGATAAGCTTGGCCGACTTGATCAAGAATTAAGGAACGGTGATTTAGTAGAAATTATCACCGAGAAGAATCGACTGTACCCAAATAAAGATTGGCTAAAATTTGTTAAAACGCGCCGGGCTCGTGACCAAATAAGACAATTTGCTAAAAAGACAACGTTTGAGAATTTTAAACGCTTCATCCCCGGAATTAAAAAAAATCATAAATCGTAAATAAAAAACCCTTCAAAAAATGTGAAGGGTTTTTTAATATACACGATATTTATTATGGTCTCATTGTGCTCTCCGGTAACTTTCCGATACGTCGCAAATGTTCATTTTTTTTGCTCAACGCTAAACTCGTCAATGCATATTTCTTCTGAAGCCGCTTCGTATTCTTCGGCTCAAGATGCTGTATTGATCGTGCTTTTTCTAAACGTTTGCTATTTTTTAAGCCTTTTTTGAATTTTCGTAAAAAACTTTCGAAACTTTCACCAGGCTTTCTTTTAAAATCCGCCATATAACCCTCCTTCCTTTCTATTATTTAATCTTTTTTCGATTAATTTATCTTTTTTAGCTAATCGTTC
>JBBRSQ010000029.1:0-8064 GCA_038245255.1 Patescibacteria group bacterium
AAAGCAAAAAAGACGCTAGTTACAAAGAGCTGCAGTTCAACGCCGTCGGCGCCTCGGTTGGTGCGGAACTTAAGAGTAAATCTTTTAATGCAACTGCTCTCGTCTTTATCATGATTATCTTGTACATTTCCTGGGCTTTTAAGGGGGTTTCAAAACCCATTGCTTCGTGGAAGTATGGCGTAGCAGCGATTATCGCTTTAATTCATGATATCTTTTTCATTCTTGGAATATTCTCTGTGCTCGGACATTTTTATGGCGTTGAAGTAAACACACCGTTTATTGCCGCCATTTTAACTGTCCTTGGCTATAGTGTTAGTGATACCATTGTTGTTTTTGATCGTATTCGTGAGAATTTGCCAAAGAGTCGTGAAGATTTTGAGAACACGGTTAATCGCAGCGTCAATCAAACCATTGCCCGCTCAATTAACACTTCCTTATCTTCTATCCTTGCGCTTTTGGCTGTACTATTCTTCGGTGGCGATACAATTAAAGATTTCGCTTTAGCTCTCGTCATTGGTATTTTTATCGGTACCTATAGTTCAATATTCATAGCTAGTCCAGTGCTAGTTGTTTGGGAGAAATTAATGCACAAAAAAAATAGCTAGTAATAAAGCAAAAAAATATTAAAAAAGAGCTGTTTTCAGCTCTTTTTTTATTTGCTATAATATTAGTATGAAGGCAATGATTAAATTTAAAATTAGGGAAATTCTCGATCTCTTGATCGAGTTTGTGTATTTAGTGACAATCTTTATAATTCCGCTTTATTTTTCGTATTTTTTTACGGCCTACAATATTTTTGAACTCAGCAAATTAAGCGTTTTTCGGATTTTAGTTTGGCTTCTTCTTTTTTTAACAGTTTGTAAAATATTTTTATATTCTTCAACAAGTATTATTAATTACCTGAGAAGTCGGGAATTTTTAAGTTATTTTAAAAAATATTTTTTACTTCCACTAATTTTTATAGCCGGTTTAGGTCTGACGCTCTTTTTTTCTTTAAACTTACCCCTATCTTTTTATGGTTCGTATGATCGACAGGCTGGTTACTCAAGCTTTCTTTTTTACTTTTTGTGGTTTATTTTGCTTGTCTACAATATCAAAACAATTAATAATAGAACTTCAGCTAAAAGTCCGCAGGACACAGTTGGAAATAAAATCGATCGTCTTTTGGTAGTCGTAGTGATTTCAAGTTTCTTGGTTTCGCTCTATGGAATTTTACAGATTTTAGGCATTGATTTTTTAACCTGGCCCGAAGATCCCTTGTTTACTAAAAGGACCCTTTCTACTTTCGGACAACCAAATTTTTTAGCTTCGTGGCTCTTGCTAGTTATTCCCGTAAGTGTTTATTTTATTTATAAAAGAAAGAAGCTAATATCAAAATTTTTGTTTTTTTTAGTTTTACTCGCTGAGATTAGCTGTTTATTTTTTACAACTAGCCGGGGCGGAATAGTTGCTTTAGCAGTTGCGATCATTGCTTACTGCATTTATTTATTTTTCTTTCTTAATTTTAGTAAATTAAAAAAGATAATTATTGTATCTAGTTTATTTCTTTTTTTACTGGCTGGAATATTCGGCGTCAATCTTCTTCTGCCTGGACGTTTTAATAGTTTATTTGATCTTCGCACCGGAAGTATGGCGGCGCGCGTAAATTTTTATACGGCGTCAGTTGACGCTATTAAGTTTCGTCCAGTATTTGGTTACGGAATTGAAAATAGTGGCGAAGTTTTTATTAAATACTATCAGCCTGATTGGGGAATTTATGGTGATGTCGCCGCTACAACCGATAAGGCTCATAATCTAATTTTAGATATTATTTTAGCCACTGGATTTTTTGGTCTAATTATATTTTTAGTACTTTATTATCATTTTTTTAGATTGGCATTTACGAATTTAAGAAAGAAAAAGAATCGCAACCTTTCTCTCGCGCTTGCTCTTGGAGTTCTAGCTTATTTATCTTCTTTGCTTTTTAGTTTCACGATTGTGGGCGCTGAAGTATACTTCTGGCTTTATTTAGCTTTAATTATTTTGTTAAATAGTGATTTGGAAAATAAGGGAGAGGGCGACGTAAATTTTTTAATGGATGGAAATAAAAATATTTTTTTGACAATTATTAAAGGGCTAGTTTTTTTGATTTTCAGTTTCTCGGTTGCTAAAGGGATTAACTTTGAATTTAGAACTATTACGGCCGATCATTATTTTAATGATCTTTACTATGCCTTAGCCCAGGAACAATATTTTACGGCCTTTACTCTAGAGGATTATATAAATGCGGAAAGACCAAATCCGATAATGCAAACCTATTATGATCGTTTTTTAGGCGACAAATTAAGTGATTTTTATCCGTCAATAATTACCGTTTCGGAAAAAAGAACGACGCATGACAAGCTAGTTGAACTTGATAATAAGTTGGCCGCCAAGGGTTATGAAAATTTATTCGTTAAAGCTAAAATAAATTCCGCTTTAGGAAATTATTCAAAAGCGGAAGAGTATTTTTATCAAGTAGCCGCCGAAACTCCGCATTGGCCAAAAACTTATATTGAATTAGGGAAAGCGTTTGCACGTGAAAATAATGTTAAAGAAGCGATTATAAATTACCAATTAGCTTTGGATAATTTACCTGACATAAATGATCCTCGTCTTGAAGGTTCACATAAAAAAGTAGTGCAAACATATTTGCGAGTTATTTATACTGAAATTGGCAATCTTTATTTTAGTAGTGAAAACTATTTGGAAGCTGAAAATTATTATCAGAAAGCTTATGCGTCCGAGATAAGTGATTCAACATTACTAAAAAAAATCGCTGATACATATTATAAGCGTCATGACTTTACTAAAGCACTTGAATACAATGAACGTGGTGCCAGCCGAAACCCAGATGATTACAATTGGTATTTAGCCATTGCGACAATTTATAAAGAAAGTGCTAATAAGAAATTAGCTTCAGAGTATTTAGAGCGAGCAATTAAATTAGCACCGGATCAAGACTGGCTACTTAAACTGAGAAGTGAATATTAGGACACGATAAAACATTCTCTTACTATTAAAAAGAATTTAAAATTATTTATGATTTATATATTTGCAATATTTGCCTTCAGCATCGGTTTAATTATCGGCAGTTTTTTAAATTGCCTCGCCTGGCGTTTATATAAGAATGAAACAATAGGCGGTCGCTCATATTGTCCAAATTGCCATCATCAAATTGCCGCTTACGATAATATTCCGGTCTTAAGTTTTATATTTTTACGCGGGAAATGTCGACACTGCGCTAAGCCGATTTCTTGGCAGTACCCATTAGTCGAAATAATAACAGCCATTTTATTTCTCTTAGCTTTTTTTAATGATTTAAATTCAGCGCAATTTTTTCTACTTTTACTTAGAGATTGGATATTAATTGCGGGAATGGTTGTTATCTTCGTGTATGATTTCCGTTGGCAATTAATTCCCATGACACTTGTCTGGCCTTTATGCGTAATTATGTTTGCTCTGAATATTTTACTTGGTTTTTCATGGCTGGCATTAATTGCTTCCGGGGTAATCGCAGCCATTTTTTTCTTACTTCAATATTTATTAACGCGTAAAAAAGGATTGGGCGAAGGTGATATTTGGCTAGGATTATTGCTGGGATTAAGTTTTCCAAGTTTTGAAAAATTATTTTTAATTTTCATTTTAACTTATTGTGTTGGTTCAATTGTTGGTCTCAGCCTAATAAGCATGAAAGGAAAAAATGGCAAGACAAAGATTGCTTTAGGACCATTTTTAGCCTTTGGGGCTATTATTACCCTAATTTGGGGAGAAAGGATTATCAATTGGTATTTAAACCTTTTTTCCTAAGGAAAATAATTGTTAAATTTTCAGAAATTTTGTATAATATTAACAGCAATTACAAATCTTTGGATTGTCATACTTTTATTTAATTAGTCATAACTATGAAAGATAATATTATTGCCGGCCTCGATATTGGCTCGACTTCAATTCGGCTGGTAATCGGTCAAAGAATCCCCGGCTTAGCCGGAGAGGAGCTTCAGATAATTGGCGCAGTTTCTGTGCCTACGGCCGGCGTTAGTCGCGGTATTGTTAATAGTATTGAAGAGACAACTTCTTCAATTTCTGCCTGTTTAGAAAAGGCAGAAAGATTAGTCGGAGTGCCGATTACTAAAGTTTGGGTCGGCATTAATGATCCACATATAAAAAGTGAACGTTCTAAGGGCGTTGTCGCCGTAGGCAGAAGTGATGGTGAAATTGGTGAAAACGATGTTAACCGCGCTATAGAAGCGGCGCGAGCCTTAGCGGTTCCGGTTAATTATGAAATCCTTCATGTTATCCCAATTAAATTTGCGGTTGATAATCAGGGTGATATTAAAGATCCAATTGGCATGAATGGTATTAGACTTGAAGTTGAAACTTTAATTGTTCAAGGTTTAAGTACACAAATAAAAAATTTAACAAAAGCGATTTATCGAACTGGACTTGAAATTGAAGATTTAGTTTTAGGACCGCTAGCTGCCGCCGAGGCAGTTATTAGTTCGAAGCAAAAAGAACTAGGCGTCGCTTTAGTAAATTTAGGATCTTCAACGACTTCACTGGCGATTTATGAAGAAAGAAATTTAATCCATACCGCGATTTTACCGATTGGGGCTGAACATATAACTTCTGATATTGCGATTGGTCTTCGTTGCCCAATAAATTTAGCAGAAAGAATTAAACGTGAGTATGGGAGTGCGATGCCTGATAGTTTAGATAAAAGTGAAGAAATAGATGTCAGTGAATTAGTAAAAGAAGAAGAAATTAATGATGATATCACTTTTGTTTCGCGTAAATATGTATCCGAAATAATTAATGCTCGGGTTGAAGAAATATTTGAAAAAGTTGATAATGAGTTTAGAAGAATTGATCGCTCAGGAATGTTGCCAGCGGGAGTAATTTTTGTTGGTGGCGGCGCCAGTCTTGATGGTTTAGTTGAATCAGCTAAAAAGAAGTTGAGACTACCAGCAGCTGTTGGTCAGGCCAAAAATATTAATGTGGTAATTGATAAAGTAAAGAACCCGGAATTTTTAACTGCTCTTGGTCTTGTTATTTGGGGTAGCCATACTGATGCTGAGGGTACAAGTGGAAACAAGTTTTCAAAAAGTTTAGGAGGAATATTTGAAAAAACTAAAGGCTTATTTAGTAAAATAATGCCTAAGTAATAATTTAACTCACTTACGATAATTTTATGGCTGAAATAAAACCAGAAATTGAAACCTTTGCCAAGATAAAAGTGGTTGGTGTTGGTGGTGGTGGCGGCAGCGCTATAAATCGAATGGTCACGAATGGAATTCGCGGTGTCGGTTTTGTCGCAATTAATACTGATGTTCAAGCCCTTCATTATAATAAAGCTAATGAGAAAATTCATATTGGTAAAACCGTTACTAAAGGTTTAGGTGCGGGTATGAATCCTGATCTTGGAAAAGGCGCAGCCGAAGAATCCCAAAATGAGATTAAAGAAGCTTTAAAGGGTTGTGATATGGTGTTTGTTACTTGCGGTCTTGGTGGCGGAACTGGTTCCGGCGCTTCGCCAGTAGTAGCGCAGATTGCTAAAGAAATGGGCGCTTTAACCGTGGCGGTTGTAACTAAGCCTTTTATGTTTGAAGGTGGCCAAAGGAAGAACATTGCCGATCGCGCTTATGCTGAATTAGCTGATAAAGTAGACACAATTATTACTATTTCTAATGATAAATTATTACAAGTAATTGATAAGAAAACCTCACTTCTTGAGGCTTTTAAAATTGCAGATGATGTCTTGCGTCAAGGTGTCCAAGGTATCGCTGAAATCATTACTGTTCCTGGTATTATTAACGCCGACTTTGCCGACGTTAAGGCAGTCATGTCGAACGCTGGGTCGGCTTTAATGGGCATAGGAATGGCCACAGGCGAGAATAAAGCAGTTGAGGCGGCTAAAGAGGCGATTAACTCTAATCTTCTCGATATGTCGATAGATGGAGCCCGAGGAATTGTCTTCACGATTACCGGTGGACCGGACTTAAGCATGACTGAAGTCTCAGAAGCGGCCAAAGTTATCACATCAGCCGCTGATGAGGATGCGAAGATCATTTTTGGCGCCGTAATTGATGAAAAAATGAAAGATCAGATTAAGATTACGGTTGTTGCGACTGGTTTTGATGGTCACGGAAAAAGCCAAAAGAACGATATGAGCAAAACCTATACTCCAACTGCCTTTATTATCGATAAAGAAACCGAGAAAGAACCGCTAATGTCTTCAACTTCAGTTGATAAAAATAAAAATAAATTTAACGTCTTTAAAAACATTCCGGTTAAACCAGCTCTTGAAAGAAAGGCTGAAAAACCGACTAATGATGACGATGATTTAAGTGTTCCGGCTTTTATTCGGAAGAAGATGGGATAATTTTTTAAAATCTATTTATAAAAGGCCGCTGTATTAGCGGCTTTTTTGTATTTTAAAATAAATATAAATTTTTCCTGTGGATAAGTTCTTGAAAAAAGTGATTTTACATTAAGATTAGCTAAATTGACCCGGGCTTATAATTTTGCTAAAATTGAGATAGAAACACAACATTTAGTGGTCAGCATCTAAAAAGGCCACAAAATATAGGGTTCTAAAATAATATGAAATGTCCAATCTGTTATTACCCCGATACAAAAGTTGTTGACTCTCGAGTTGCGCCTGATGGCTTATCTATTCGCCGTCGGCGCGAGTGTTTAAAGTGTAGTTTTCGCTTTTCAACCTATGAAGAAATTGAATTGCTTGATTTAGCGATTGTAAAACGTGATGGCAGGCGTGAATCTTATAGCCGTGAAAAAATGGTGGGCGGTTTAAAAAAATCTTGTGAGAAAAGACCAATTACTGACGATCGTTTTAAAAAATTAATTCATTCTATTGAGCGTGACCTGCAAAGACTTAAGGAATCTGAAATTACTTCCCGTCAAATTGGTCAGGTCGTCATGAAAAATTTAAAAAAAGTTGATCAAGTTGCTTATATTCGTTATGCCTCGGTATATGAATCTTTTAAGGATGCGCATGAATTTCAAAAAGAGCTAAATAAATTAATAAAAGAAAAGAAATAGCTAATTGATAATTGTATTTTGGAGCGCATATGATTTCGTAAAGGAAAATTTTAGGAAATAAAATTTTGCCCCAGAAATTATCTAAGCGTAAAAATACAATTAGCAATTAGTTCAACTCCTATGTCTGAAACCATTAGCAAATTAATCAAAAGATCAGGGGAAATCGTTGATTTCGATCAATCTAAAATTGTTCGCGCGATTTATAAAGCGGCGGTCTCAGTTGAAATTGATGATCATCATTTAGCTAAAAAACTTGGCGATCAGGTGGTTTTAAAAATGAATAAAAAGTTTCATAAGAATAGTATTCCGGCGGTTGAAGAAATCCAGGATATTGTTGAAGAAGTTTTAATTGAAAATAAATTAATTAAGATTGCGAAAGTTTATATTATTTATCGTGATCAACACCGTCAACTTCGTGATATAAATACAGCCACGGCGGATGAAAAATTAATGGAGGATTATTTGGGTCGTAGCGATTGGCGACTTAAAGAAAATAGTAACATGAGTTTTTCCGTTCAGGGTTTAAATAATTATATCGCTTCCTCGATTTCCGCTCGTTATTGGTTGAATAAAATGTATCCAGAAAACATTCGTCAAGCGCATGTTAATGGCGATCTTCATATTCATGATTTAGGATTACTAGCTCCTTATTGTTGTGGCTGGGATTTAAAAGATTTACTTGTTCGTGGATTCCGTGGAGTTAATGAAAAAGTTCAGAGTCTCCCGCCAAAGCATTTTCGTAGTGCTCTCGGCCAGATTATTAATTTTTTCTACACCATGCAAGGTGAAGCAGCTGGAGCGCAGGCTTTTGCCAATTTTGATACATATTTAGCTCCCTTTATCCGCTATGACCACTTAACTTATAAGGAAGTAAAGCAGGGTCTGCAGGAATTCATGTTTAATATTAATGTTCCGACTCGAGTTGGTTTTCAGACTCCATTTACAAACGTTACTTTAGATGTTACGCCCTCAAAAATGATCGGT
>JBBRSQ010000030.1:0-7456 GCA_038245255.1 Patescibacteria group bacterium
GATATTTTAAGACCACCGATAAGCATGCCGATGGCGATTATAAATCTAATGAAGACGTCAGGAGTTGAAGCGTTTGTTGCACCAATTGCTGAAGTCGTGTCCGTTTGGCCAGATATTCCCGCTTGTTCAGCAATTCCCTTCGTGTCGGTTGGGCCGGTCACCGGAAAATCTTTTTTCATATCTTGAGTCTGTAAAGAAACAAAAGATAACCAAATAAAAAATGCTAAAACCGGACCAACAATTAAATTTTTAGAAAATTCCGACCACCATTGGCTGGCATATTTTTGACCGCCCGGAAAAGCGGACATTAAATAAGCGGCGGGTGATAAGACAACGTAAATCCAAATCATTACGATACGCATAACGAGCATCGCGAGCATGGTAACAATAACGACAAGAGCGATTAAAACATAAATCAAACCTAAAACATAGGCGCCTACGATTGCCCAGAAACCAACATCAGCACTATTATTAGCTAAGGTTAAAATATCAGTTATTCCTAAATTACTAACTAAGTTGCCGGCCGCCATGTCCTTAAAAGCATTAACAAAGGTAAGCATGACAACTTGCGCAAAATCAATTAATAACCCACAAATAGTTTTTGAAAAATTTATTAAAATGGCCATGAGAATTAATTTTGGCAGCCATTTTTTATAACTATAATTTTCTATTTTTAAAATTGTTGCAAAGGCAATAATGAGTAGAACTAAAACAAAAAACATATTGCAAATATCACGCACAATTTTCCAACCGTGCATGATTGCCGGCGCACCAATAAAATTACTATACTGTGCGACCGATACTAAGGCCTGCATGACTAAAACTAAAATAATACCGAGCGCACCGATTATCCAACCAATCAGACCACCTAAAACTTTTCCCGCCCAATCACTCGGCCCGTCAGCATAAGCCGGAGCAACTAAAAAGAAGAGACCCACTCCCAAAAATAGTGTTAAGAGTGATATAAATACTTTTTTCTTATTTTTACTTATCATAAAATGTTTAGTTTCTCGTAAAAAGTCCCCAGAACATATCTACCAACGCTTTTATCGCCTCCATCGGATTAGTAATAACGCCAAGTAATAAAGAAATAATACTTAAAGCGCCTAGAAGTAAGAACAAACAACCAAAATTTAAGCAACCACAACCCATTTTTTCAACCGTACCGATAGATTCTCCTGCTTTTTCAGCCATAGCGGCCCCGTCTGCGCCAGTCGTACCTGGTTTAGCCGGAACCCATTCCCCGCCCAAATCAACAAACATTTTTTTTCCAAAAATCTGATTTAAAAAAACATGTATATCAATCCAAATTAATGTTAGCCCCCAACTAATAATCAAGTTCGCCCAGGCCGCTTTAAGCAAACCAGACGTCGAATTCTTTATTGGTGATAAGGCAGCTTCAACCGCTTTGTTAGATTTTTCTTTTAAACTCTGCCGGCGCTTCGCCTCCATACGTAAACTATTAAAATCTGTTCCGCTAGGCGAAATATTTCCATTTTTTTCGTTCTGAACTGCTTCCCTCAAACTTCCAGCACGCGAACCTGAATCATTTTCCTCATCATTACCATAATCTGACGGATTACCTTCCGAGTTATCCGCCTCTTCATTATTCCGATTACTTCTCGAGATAAGTTCTGCGTCTAGCGCCATAATTATCTAAAATATTTCTCGAACTCTACCCTAAAATTATACAATAAAATGGAAAGAAAGGCAAAATAAAAAACTAAAATATATGGCTTGCTATTTAACTATATCTTTTATCAATTTATTGTTAATTTTCCCTAAAAATAGTAAAATGACATTGCGAACTATTAATTAATCTTAAGTTATGAACTTAATTTTTAAAATCAACAAAAAGTACGATGAAAAAATGCTTTTTGAATTTTTACCAGAAAAAAAAGACCTAACTAGCTTAAATCTGTCGAATCTACTAAGAATTGATACCGATAGTATCCAGATTAATTCGGGGGGTAAAAATGTTAATATATCGTCAATAATGAAAATTCAAGTTCAAAAAAAATATAAAATAATTACTCCTTATCTAAAAAATTCGGTAATAGACTATCAAAAATCTTGGAATTCGATTAATAATAAATTCTCATCCTTGGTTGAGAAAAAGACCGGTTATCCTTGGAAATATAAAAAATATTATTGTGTTGTCAGCGCCTACCACGAAGGTATAAGTAATTGGGGTGGGAATATCGTTGCGCGCCGCTGGTCGATTAATGCCGACGTGCAAAGAAGAGTTACGGCTCACGAAATTGTGCTTTCTCACTTTTGGACAATGCTAGAAAAGAATGAAATTTCTAAAAAATGGTCGAACGATAAAAAATGGCGCTACTCTGAGATATTTTCATGGTGCTTGCTAGGCTTAGACAAAGATTTTTTTATTTTTTGGCCATGGTGTCTGCAGAAAGATTTATTCCCGGAAAATCATCAATATACTGATATTTTACCTTTACAGAAAAAGCTTCGAGATGAATATTTTAAATGCCGTAATTTTACAGAATTCTTCAATGAAGCCATTAAAGCAGATAAATAAAAGAAAAAGGCGCAGAATATGCGCCTTTTTTTAAGCGATTTTTTAATTTAATGATTTATAATTTGATAACTTAAATCCTGGTACGGGAGTATTCAAACCATAATGGCCAATTTGAGTATCGTTTAATTTTCCATGGAAGTCTGATCCGCCAGTATAGCTAAGTTGCTCTTTTTGAGCTTTATTTTTTAAAAACTCTACCTGTTCCTCTGAAGTTTTATTATGATAAACTTCAATGCCTGTTAGGCCTAGTTCAAGCAGATTATCTATTTCTGCTTCATTAAGCGGCTTAGTAACAACGCTAACAGAAACGTATGGATGAGCAATAATAAGGTCACGAGCAATCCCCCTAAATCTTTGGATAACCCATTCAATACTTACGCCACTTCGCTTCACTGCACAAGACTTCCCTGGCGCTTGATAAATGTAATAAACGTCTTCCGGGATTAGATTTTTTCCAAATTCTGCTAAAAATTTATCCTGATTAGCACGACTCGCACAAATAGCGATCGAAACCGTTAGACCAACTGACTGCTTTTCCAATGGTTTTAAACCATCATTGATTTCGAGCCCAGCTAAACGAAAAAGCTTAATTATCTCCCGCATTTCGTCTATTTTTTCTCGTCGCACAATCTCATCGCGCTCACTTAAAATTTTTGCCACTTTAGCAATATCAAAATCATAAGCTAAAATATGAATTTCATTATCCTGATATTTCGCGGTTATTTCAGTCGCCGGAATAACTTTAGTGTGGAAATTTTCTAAAGAATTTATTAATTCATAAACACCAGCAACGGTATTGTGATCAGTTAAAGCGCAAAATTCCAATTGTTTTTCTTTAATTATTTCGGCTAGTTCTGAAATCGACAATTTACCATCTGAATAAGTAGAATGAAAGTGTAAATCAAATTTAGCCATAAAATTATTCTTAATATGCGTGCCTAATGAAATTAATCATCAAAAATTTAAGACTTCATCTTCAAATTAACCTAAAAATAGCAAAAAGTCAAAAATCTCACATATAGAAATTTTATCGCATGGGCCAATACTAATAAAAAACCCGCTTAATTATCTTCGTTTGACGAAGAAATTAAACGGGCTTAAGGGTAACTAAAAAAAATTTTAGATATTATATATAATATTCTATCTCAACTTTGTTAATTCCCTTTTGTAGAACTACGTCCTTAAAATAGGGTGATGGTTCGACAGTGTGAATAGTAACCGCACTTCCATTTGCCATAGCTGTGAAATAAGCCCAAACCTGACTTTTACTGCCTATTAGTTTTTTGGCATCATCGTCGCGAAATACTATTGAATAAACTCTTTTGTTCTCAAAGAAAAATTTTTGTGTACCGCCACCTTTAAGCGCAGGATTGGCAACACAGCCAGCTGCTTCACTAATTATGACGTTGTCACTTAAACCCAAAAGGTGAATCTCGACGACCACTGAATCTTTAAAAGTTGAAATCGGAGGATTGTTGGGATCGTCTGGTTTAGGGTCATCATTGGGCTTACCGCAACCAATGACTGATAAAAGGGCGATCATAATCGCCAAGAAGCTTAAAATCACGATTTTTTTCATGGTTTATTTATTTTTTTGGTTTATTTTCAGTGAGTTTTAATTGTTAAGTTACAAATATTTTAGTTATCAGTACATTACAATTTTTAATTTATTTTGTCAACTATCTTTCTCCAAATTTTCCCCAGTTGTCGGTAATCTTAATTTTGATTATCTTCGTGCCTTTTGTTTTATAATAGTGATAAAAAACATGAGGACTGCTCGTTGCCGGTCGACTATCTTGACCGGTAATAAGCTGCTTATTCTCACCTAGTCCCCAATCAATGTATATTTCTTTAAGAGGCTGCTGTTCGGGGTCAATTATTGAATTAAATTCTAAACCATAAACTCCTTTTTCACCGATATAAACCGTAGTTGAAGAAGCAATTACTTTATTATTTGAGGTAACTTTTATTGTCGCGGGGATTATAGGCCAAACTGCACAATAAGATGCGCTTGAACTGGCAACCGAAGAATATGAAGCTACGGGACGGCCTGTAACTAATGGGCAAGTTGGAAAACTAGTTGCAGTGGGATTTATATCTAGACCTCCACTAGTATAAGAATCGCCATTAAAAGTAAAGGAATTATAGGACTTAAGAAACAAATTCTTTAAAATGGTATTAAAATCTCTACCATTATTTGCATTTAGGGCTGGATTACCTAAATAATAATCAGACCAAAGCTCCACACAGGTACCAAAACCACCATCCCCGCAAGTTTTACGAGAAACAAAATCTGTACTTGAGTCGTTGCCTACCAAACAGTAAACACTTGGATCTAAACTACAATAGCCAATACTATGACACCCAGTCCCTGGCTCGCCGTTATAATTTGAGCATCCATAGGGTCTTCCGGCAAAAACATCTTCTTTATTCTTTAACGAAAACTGATCGCGTAATTTAATCGCCTCACTGCTTAATAGGTTATAGCTGCCTGGCCAAGCGGCGGCGCCAAAAGGAGTATCTTGACGATTACGACCATAAGCGGATAAGTAGTGTAAACTTTCAGGTATCCCTAAAATATTTTTTATAGGAGGATCTCCAAAGAATTTTAGTCCGATAAGTGTATTATCGATAAAATATGGTGGAGTTGTTGTCGCCCAAATAGAATTAATTCCGGTGCGAACTGCCCAGGCCTGGTTATCGCCATTATAATCGACTGTTTGAATAAAATTATTACAAGTTAAACGGAATATTTTATCAGTATCTGTTCCAGATATTAATTTTAAGCCATCTTCGTCGGCGGGAATTCGTTTATAATCATAAACCCTTACTGCCGGGTCTGCGTTACCTTCTTCATTTAAATCAAAACAAGTACCATGATTACAGCCATTAGTGCTACCACTTCTCCAAAATTTCAATCCATCATACACGCCCCAGCCCTCAACACTCTTTACACCTGCTTCAGCACAGATTCCGTCTTCAGTATTAAGAAGTGTTTCTTTATATATTAATAAATTATCCTTCTTGGGGACACAAAAAGTGTGCCACCAAATTGAGACGTCGCCATCATGAACCTCTACATATTTATCATAATTTGTGTCACCATTACAATCACTGGCAACTTTATTACAACTATTCCCCGGGCCATTATTTTTATTACTCCAATCTGCATCAACTTGAACAACTACTCTTTTTTCAACCAAATCAAAATTTCCATTAACTTCCGTACAATAATTTAAAGGAAATTTACCTTGATAACCCGAGGCATTGCGCGTTGTCTGCGCTGATGAAACAGTATCAACCGGATACCACATCTGGCAAACGGCAGCGTTATTTGGATCATGCTGCAGACAATAACCCTCCCAACCGTCTTTCAAAACATTATTATTTTTATTAACACAAGTTAAACTATCACTTGTCGGATACAAGCGACATTCACGAGCGACATATTCTTTTTTACCGCCGACATTACTAATTTCAAGAACTGGTTCAATATTAATGTCATCAAAATAAACTTCACCGTCGCTATTAATGTTATCCGTTCCTAAATATATTTTAATCGCAGTCGCATCGCCGGAGTTGAAAGAGAAAACCTGTCTGCTCCAGCCATTATTTGAAGAAAAAGTTTTAACCGTGCCAATTAAGGTTTCTGCGTTATTGGCCAACTTAACTATTCTAATTGTCGCACCTAAACCTGAATTCTTTGTATTTACTAAGAAATTAACATAATAATCACTATTAATAGCGACTGCAACCGAGCTATTCTTTGATTGCGGTGAAACTAAGTATGGCGCGGGTACTCTCAGAAAACTAACACCATGAGCCGGATAATCGGTTCCAGTTGGTGTCTTTTCCGGTTCTCTAACTAATAAGTCGGTAACAATATTTTTACTAAACAAACAGTCGGCACTAGTGTCAGAGCGCTTGCAACTTAAGGCAGGAACATTATCTTCAAAATCATAATGAGCATCGGAGTTCAAACCGACCTCAGTCATATTACTTAAATGATATTTATCTAAAAGATAATAGCCGGTTGCATTCATATTTTGGCCAGTACTGCTATATAGAGTTGAAGAAGTTGAGGTTGAAATATCTTCAAAGTTAGCGCATTCATTTTTTTCATTTAAGCGCGAACATTCGCCAACTGCAAAACATGATCTTTCTTTAGTAATTGGGTCTTGCGTATAAGTAAGACAATCAAGCCACTTAGCGCAGGTTCTATTCGGGCTAACTTTAATTAATTGATTCGCCGTACAAGAACCAGGATAACTGACATTACAAGCAGCTGGGGCCTGTTTATCAAGGGTTACTTGCGCGTCCCATTTACCGCTTAAACTAGCGAGCCCAGTACTACCAACACTGCGTTCATTAAAGAGCACACAGCCGTTATCTAAATTAACCGCTCCATTACAACTCTTACGATCAATATTCGTTTGCAATTGATAATTAATAATGGACGTTTTAAGTTCAATTATTTTTCCGGTCACGCCTCCCGCGCCGCCGGTAACTAAAACTAAAGAATTATTCAAGGAATAGAATATAATATTTTGATTAATTAAAACAGGGAGAGCCGGGAGCCCAGGGATGGAAATAGTTGTCGTTGAAATCGGATTTAAATTATTATCGGCTTGTAATACTTTTATGCCCGTTAAGAATTTCAAACTTGTTGGAGTATTACTCTTATTGTTACGAGTAGAGAAAATATAAAGTTTATTCGCTTCAATTTTAACTACCTGTTCATTGGCGGCCAAATTGCGTCCCTGCCATTTTATGTCTGGATTTGGGCCCCAACCTTCATAGCCATTTGTGCTATTTTCGTAACTCGGATTATAAATTAAATTTGGTGCATATTTACTGACTGGATCAATATACTCAGAGCAGCCAGAAGCAGTTGACTCGCAAAGCCCTGCCTGC
>JBBRSQ010000031.1:0-6640 GCA_038245255.1 Patescibacteria group bacterium
CCTTTAGTTAAACCATCTAAAAGTAATCTAATAGCTTCCGGTTGATCACCAGCTGGTTTAAAATCGGCTTTTAATTTAAATAAATTACTCATGTATTTAATTAACTAGTCCAAAAATTTAATTTATCAATTCTAGTTTTTGTTCTTCAATTATTAATTCATCGGCTGCTAACTCAGAGTGGTGACAATTATTTCTTCGACAATCAAACAGCAAAATTATGAATGCCATAATTGCAAACAGTCCCGAGGCCAAAAAGGGTAAATTTGTTTTTATACCAAAGAGAGCGCCGGCAATCAAGGGTCCGACAATCATACTTAATGACATCACTGAACCCAGAACCCCTAAAATCATTCCCTGTTCGCCTGCTTCGCCCTTTTTTGCAATTTGACTGGTCATAACGGCGCGAAGAACTGATTGGGCAACTGAAATAAAAATCATTCCGATAACTAAAATAAAAAATGAAATAATTCCCATTAGAAAGAAACCAATAGCTAGAGCCATCATTAACCAGATGATTAGGGTTTCTTCTTTAAAATGTTTTAACCAAATCGGTTTCAGAAGAAAGACTTGATTTATGATTAAAACAATACCCATACCGGCCATAGTTAGGCCGACCATTAAAGCGGTAAAATTAAATTCAGCGTTAAGATATAGAGAAAATATTGATTGTTGACTGGCTAGCGCTAGACCGAATAAAAACCAAGCAATAAAACCTAACTGCAGGTTATGATTTTTAAATGATTTTATAAGCGGTCGAAAAGGATTAAGATCTAGTTTCTTTGAATGATCAAGATTTTTATTCGTCTCTGGTAAATTCTTAATAGCCATTAAAAAATTTACAAAAGCAAGGGCGCCAACAAAATAAAACGGAAATGATAAGGAAATAGAACTCAGCGCGCCACCGATGACCGGTCCAACTACTAAGCCGATACCAAAAATAGCGCCGATTAATCCGAGATTAGTCGTTTTTTCTTTTTCGTCTTTAGCAATATCTAAAAGGTATGATTGCGCAATGGGAAAATTACCAGCCGCTAAACCATCGATAATTCTTCCTAAAAAAAGAAAGAAGATGTTTCCAGCGACAGCAAAAACAAGCCAGCCAATGGCCGTGCTTAGGATGCTGATGATTAATACCGGTCGACGTCCGATTTTATCTGATAGGGCTCCTAGTAAGGGGCCGCTAAAGAAGGAAAAAAAAGAAAATATGGCAAATAGTAGAGTTACAGTGAAAGCGGAAGCGCCAAACGATTCAACGTAAAATGGTAATACGGGTATGATTATTCCTATCCCCAGGACGTCGATCAGTACGGTTAATAATATAATTAGTTTTTTGCTCATTTTGGAATTAAATAATAGGAAGTTTACTATTTTCCGTATATATTGTCAATATATCTACTATTACGCCTGGAATCATGAAAAAACTACGAGAGCTAGCTAATTAAAAAGGAGCAGTTTTTTAGCTGCTCCAAATGTTTATAAATCACCGTTTAGGAAAATTGTGTCAGCACTACTAGGGCCGACCGACAGGATGGCAATCTTTGCCTTAGTATATTCTTCGATAAATTGAAGAATTTCGATTATCTGGAATGGCAGATCGGCCAAACGACGAATTTTCGAGATGTCCATATCCCAGCCCGGAAATTCTTCATAAACTGGTTTACAATAAGTGAGAATATTTGAATCTCGAATAAACTCAGCTAGTCGTTCACCTGGTCTAATAGTTCGACCGGCATAAAAAACTGGCGGTCCCTCGTAGTCGTACGCGACACAGAGTTTTATTGTTTTAACTCCTGACATGACGTCAAATTTAGTTAAAACTAAACTTGGACCATTAATACCAACGGCATATTTTAAGGCCACTAAGTCTAACCAACCGGTTCGACGTGCGCGTCCCGTCGTTGCTCCGTACTCATTTCCCTTCAATCTTACCGCTAGACCCTGAATAAGCTCGTCGTCACTACAGTTTAAAGCTTCTTTGATGTTTAAACTGAGATTTCTTTCACTTTCGGCATTATATTTCGCTTCGTGACAATAATTTTCGCTTTCTTTCCCACCCAGTTCGGTTGGAAATGGTCCATTGCCGACACGAGTCATATATGGTGCCTTAACGATTCCAAGTGTTTTATCGATTTGAGAAACCTTTAGACAACAGCCTTTAGCCAAGCCCTCAACACTACTATCGCTTGAGGTTTGGTAAAAAGTAGTTCCGTAGTCAATTGATAATAATGTACCTTGCGCACCTTCAAGAAGTATTTTTCTTCCATTTTTTAAAGCGCGCTCATTAAAATCACTCAGGTTAATAATTTTATTTAAAAACTGAGGGAGTAAGTGGTCCAAATAATAAGCGATAATTACCTGACGATTGAGAACTTCTTTTTCATCGTAGAATAATCCATTTAAGAATTTATGGCCGTATTTTTTTCCGTACATTAATTCTCTAAGCATTTTTTTATTTAATGAACTGAAGCTTTTTTGCTTTACATCCAGGTATTGATTAAACTTATCAATGAAGATTTTTTCGTTTGCCAAATCATTAATTGAAATTGATAAACGAGAATAGTAATCGGAATAAAAGGGTCCGATTCCACAGCCAGTGGTGCCGATTAATTTTGATCGTGGTGAAGTTAAATCTTCAAGAACGTGGTAAGGCATTAGTAAGTTAGCTTCATGACTTAAAAATAAATTATCAAAGCTAACTCCTTCACATTTACTCATTTCACTAGTGAGAGCCTGCAAGTCAAGGGCTACACCTTTTCCGATTATGTTTTTATTTTAGGATTTAAAATTCCTGATGGGAGAAGATGACAAATGAATTCTTTTCCATTTGAAATTAAAGTATGCCCGGCGTTTGCACCGCCAGTGCCGCGGATAACAATTTCTGCCCAATTTTCGGCCAGAAGATTAATTATCTTCCCTTTTCCGGTGTCGCCCCATTGGTCGCAAACTACCGCAATAACATTTTTTCCGTTCGTTGTTTTCGAGATGGTCGTGATTTCAGGTTCTTCCATGACTATGATTTTTTCGTTTATATTTATTTAATTTTTAAAGTCCGTATTTTAATGCATTTTAGCACCGATATTAAGTTACTTCTTAGTTCATTAATTGTCAATTATGTTTATTGACTTTAGGATAAAAAGGTTTAAACTTTGATTAGTAAATTAAAAATCATCTAAAATCAAAAAAATGAAAAAAATGGTAAATCTTTTAATTTTACTAATAATGTTAGTAATTTCCCCGGTTAAAACTGCGACTCAAGCTTCCTTAGTTCAAAATGTCAATCATACTGACTTCGTAAAGCCTCAGAACCCAGTTACAAAAAAACTAATCGCTCTTACTTTTGATGCCGACATGACTACTGGAATGCAGAAAGGGCTTAATTCTGGCAAAGATAAATCTTTGTATAATGCAGAAATTATTAAATTCTTACGCCAGGAAAAAATACCGGCAACTCTATTTATCACTGGGCTTTGGGCTAAAGAATACCCTTTCGTTATTAAGGACCTCGCTAGTGATTCTCTATTTGAAATTGGGAATCATTCCTATAGTCATCGCGCCTTTACTAAAAGTTGCTTTAAACTTGGAACTCTAGCGAATAAGGACAAAGAAGCTGATGTTCTTAAAGCCCAAGAGATTCTAACTAAGTTATCGGGGAAAAGTCCAAAATTATTTCGTTTTCCCGGAGGTTGTGCAAATTCTGAAGACAAAGAATTAGTTGAGAAACTTGGTCTGAAAGTTGTTGGCTGGACATTAGCGAGTGGCGATGCCTTTAATTCTAATACCAAGGCGATAATTGATAATGTCGAAAAGAATGCAAAGGCTGGCTCAGTAATCGTATTTCACCTTTCTGGCGGTCGTTACGCTCCAAAAACACTTGATGTTCTTAAAGTAATTATTCCTGAACTAAAGAAACGTAATTTTGAATTTGTAACGTTTTCGAATTTGAGTATTAAAGATCCAAACTTAAAAAAAGCTCCTAAAAAATAGGAGCTCTTTTATTTAGATTAAATAGTTTTTATTATTTAGTAAGAAACTGAATAACTAATCCGGCTAAAACGCTAATTCCAAACAATAAACCGATAATTGTAAAAACATCACGTCGTTTCTTCTCTTCACGCAGTAGAATTAAAATACCAAGACCGCCGCTTGCCGATAAGCCAGCGATAACCGCTCCGTAAGTAATAACGCCTTTGAGATATAATTCAGTAATGGCGACTGAAGCGGCGCAGTTAGGAATTAAGCCGAAGAGAGCGGCTAGAAAAGGTTGAAGATAAATATGTCGTGAAAAAATGAATTGTAAATTTTGATCGCCGATGTAAAAAATCGAAACATTAATTATAACTGAAGCAATTAAAACAAAGCTAAAAATTTTTAGAGTATGAATAAAAGGGTGGTAAATAATTTCCTTGGGATTAAATTTTTTTGCATTCGGACTGACGCAATGACCACAGCAAGCTGATTCCTCAATGACGCATTCATGGTGGTGCTCGGGATTGTCCCTATTTTCAGCATACGCCTGCACATGATTTAGGGTTTCTTTATTCTTTTTGCGAAAAATAAAATCAATAAAATAACCGGCAACAACGGCAATAAAAATCTTTGTTAAAATAAGGGGCAAGAGTATTTTAGCTTTATCGGGTTGCGAAAGAATGATTGGAATAGCTTCATCTGAAGTTGATAAATATACAGCTAGTAAAGTACCGATTGTCAGTAATCTTTGAGTATATAAAGCGGTTGAAATAACCGAAAAGCCGCATTGCGGAAAACTTCCTGCCAAGGCACCGATCGCTGGCCCGGCTGAGCCCGCTTTTTGAATATTTTTACGAATTTTATTTCCAAATTTATACTCTATTAGCTCAATACCAATATAAACCACGAATAATAGTGGCAGCATTTTCAGTGAGTCAAATAAAGCTTCTAGTAATATTTCTTGCATATACAACTATTATTAATAGAAAAAGGAGTTTAGTCAATATTTATTAATAACCCGAAAACTCCTCAACTTTAATATCATTTTTATTGACACCGTTATCAATTAATAATTTGCGTACAGATTGGACCATTTTTTCAGGGCCGGCAACATAATAAATAGGGTCTTTTAGATTTGATGTATGTTTATTTAATAATTCCGTAGTTATATGGCCTGTTTCACCCTTCCAAATATTATTTTCATCACTAGTTCCGGTTATTATCGGTACAAATTTAAAGTTCGAATTATTTTTCGCGATGGCTTCTAGCTCGGTAAAATGGGCAGCATCTTGCAAACGTCGATTACTATAAAATAATAATATTGGCTGCGAGCTATTATTATTTTCAACATCGACGATCATACTTCGAAAAGGTGTAATGCCAATACCACCGGCAAGAAAGATTAAGGGACGAAGCTGATTACTGGGAAGCGTAAAAACGCCCAAAGGTGCTTCAAGAATTAGTTCAGTTCCTGGCAAAGAGTTTTTAAGGACTCGTTTAAAAGCTGAATCTCTTAAGCGCGTGGTAATTAGTAAATGCTTTTCGTCGGGCGCGCTGGCAAGTGAAAACATACGTGAATTCCCTTTTCCATCAGTCTCGACCGGGTTTATTAGGGCAAATTCACCAAATTGTCCGGAGCGATAATTAAAGTTTTCCGGTTTTTCGAAATAAAAAGCGAGCGTTTCGTCGGCTAGCTCTTCATTTCTTAAATATTTAATAATATGAATCATAAAATTACGTCTTTATGTTTATGATATTACTACGCATAATTTTAGATTAGTTTTAGTCTAAACAGAGCTTGTCTATTTTAATTGTTTAAAAATTAGTTTAGCGGTTTCTTCAGATCCAATTAGCGAATTAATAATTACTTGGCCAAAGCCAGGATTATTAATTTTTTTCTCATAATGATATTTTATTTTTTCCCTTTCCCATTCATCGAGTTCTCTACTGCCACGATTGCTTAAAACAACATTTAAATCAGGGTTTAATATAAAAGTAAATACATTTTCTTCATCAATATTAATCTGTTCACGCAAATAGTCGTAATCTTTTTTGGTGAGTGGATGTGTCACAATAACATTAAAACCATTAGTTAAAAAGTTATTAGTTATCAAACTCGCATTTTCTAGATTTATTTCGTTTTTTTTGTCTTGCGGTAGCCAGTCAATAAATTTTGAAAAAAGACCAACTTCGACTAAGGCGCAATTAGGAATTTTTTCAGCCAAAATTTTAGCAATGGTTGTTTTTCCAGAATTTATTGAACCACTAATAAATATAAGCATATAATTATTTCAAATTTAATTTGTTTGGTATTTTATATTTTAGCATCTTTTTGTCTTTTTGATAAATACTCACTTAGACAATAAAAAATGAGCCCTAAAGCCCATTTTTTAATTTATTTTAATATTTCTTTATTTTGCAGCACTGTTAGCGCGACTAAAGAAGTGTTGATTTGAACGGGGCGCATTTGCAGAACGATTATTGCTACCGGAACGACTAGCCATTCCTGGTCTAGAGCTTTGGCTATTTGAGTTTGGGCGGGATCCACTAAATGGTCGACTAGAGCCTTGACGACCGATGGCGACTGGACGTGGAAAGCTATTTGGCCGACCACTATTACTTGAGGGGCCAGCGCTTCTTTTTCGGCCACCGCCAAAGCTGCGACTAGAAACAA
>JBBRSQ010000032.1:0-6582 GCA_038245255.1 Patescibacteria group bacterium
AGTTTTTTTAAGAATTGAACCGGAAGAAATATTTGAAAAAAAATTACGAAAATCGCTCGACCTGCAACCGAAAAAAACTTTAATGCTCGATTTGAGTATTAGCGAGGAGAATCTTTTAAAAGCGATGCACCCGAAAACTCGCTATAATATAAAGTTAGCTGAGAAAAAGGGCGTTAAAATTATTTCTGGAACTGAAAAAGATTTAGATGAGTTTTGGCGTTTAATGAAATTAACGGGTGAGCGTGATGCTTTTCGCTTGCATGATAAAAAACATTATGAAAATTTATTGAGTGAGCCTAATTTTATTAGATTATTTTTTGCTGAGCATGAAGGCAGAAATATTGCGACTGGTTTATTTTTCTTTTTTGGTTCACGTGTAACTTATTTACACGGCGCTTCCGATAATGAAGCGCGTAATTTAATGGCGCCATATTTACTGCAATGGGAAGTTATAAAACAGGCAAAAAAAGAAGCCTATAAATTTTATGATTTTTACGGTATTGATGAAAAGAAATGGCCGGGCGTGACGCGTTTTAAAGTCGGTTTTGGCGGCTTTATTCGTGAATATCCGGGAACCTATGATTTTATTTTTAGGCCGATAACATATCGTTTATATGAGTTACTGCGAAAATTAAGACGGATGTTAAAGTAATAAAATAAAATGGTTGAAATAAATAATACCACTGCGCAAAAAATTAATTCCAAAAAGATTGAAAAAATCGTGACGGATTTTTTGCGTGTTTTTAAAAAAAGTAAATTTGAAGTTTCATTAGCTATTATCGGAAGCGTTCGGATGCAAAGCTTAAATAATGATTATCGCGGAGTTAATAAAACGACGGATGTTTTATCATTTGCGCAGGGAGGCGGGAAATATCTGGGCGAGGTAATTATTAATATTAATGAAGTTAAAAAAGCGAATAAATATTTAGAAGTTTTTGGAACTAAAAAATCAGCTGATTATATTTTATATTTTCTTTTAGTTCACGGCTTATTACATTTAATCGGTTACGAAGACAATAAAGAAATAGAGCGTCAAGAAATGCTTAAAATCGGGGAGAAATTTTTAAAGAGATATTTATAAACTTATAAATAGTGCTATAATGCTAAAGAATTGAAACAAGAGATCAATATTTAAGAGGGTTTAATAATAATGAGAGAAATTTCTAAAAAATATAATTATAGATTTGCCGCCGGATTATTTGCCGGGAGTTTTTTGTTTCTCTTTTTTATTCTAACTACACCAGTCGCCCAAGCGGCCGGAACATCAACCGTGCGCGGCGTTGGCTGGTGGGGAGATAGCTTAAAGAAGGTTTATTTTAATTGTTTAGATGATGAAGTTGGTGATTATCTTGATAATCAATATAATTTAAATAGTGGCCATGAAGATTACGATCCTGAGGGTGCGTTTCATTTTTATTCAGCACCGTGCGCGAGTTTAGTTCATGGGGTTTATATTGATAGTAATAATAATTTTTCCGGGCAAGCTTGGAATCCAAATAAAGGTTTAATTTCCTTTTCGGGAACATCAACCCCGCCGGACGAAAGTTATGGACTTTTAAACGCACATTGCCCATCCGTCTGTAACGCCAATAATAATTGCTGGTCTTGTTATAATGAAATCGAGCAAAAAGTTTATGGCTGGGCGCGCGTCGATAAGACTAAAGAGTGGATCAGGCTTGATGCGACGCAAACCTTTCCTTCGCAATCAGTTTATCTCCAGACTTGTAATCAGGCGTCGGTTTATTCTGGTCAGGGAGTTTCACCGGGTGATTTTTTTGGTAATGCCGGAAGCTCACTCGGCTCTTTAAGTTTTAATTGTAAAAGCGAATCGGGAGTAGATACTTGTAACACAAGAAACTATCGAGTTTATATTGGCAATTTAAGTATCGGTAATTTATCGGCACCAAATTTACCAAATGAAGAGGCTTGTAAGTCAACGGCCTTAGCTGCTCACTTAAAATGGTGCGTGCGCAGTGGCTCGCAAACTGCTTATGAAATTGTTGTAAATACTTCAGATAACTTAAGTACGAGCTCAAACGCTTGTTGGTCGGGAAAGCAATCCTCTGGCGCACAGCAATATAATATTCCGAGCAGTTTTTCGGGTCATAATTGTAGCCTTGAATATAATAAACATTATTTTTGGTGGATAAGATTATTTGATGAACTTGACCAGCCGACTGGCTGGTATCAGTATTTTGGTAATACTATCGGAGATACGGATGTTAATCGTGATGGTAACCCGAAAACATTTTCAACTTATTTACACGAATTTCCGAGTCCTTATTTTCTATGGACGCCTTATAATATTTTAGTGGGAACGACGACGGCTTTTGCATCTGCTGGTTCAAAGTATTTTACATCGGCAAATCCTAGTTCGGCGGTTGAATGTAGTGGACCGAACTGCTGTACTGGACCGAATTGTAAATATTTTTGGGACACTAGCGACTCGGGTGCTCTCATCTTATCAAGGTCAGATCCAAACCCCGATATCACTTTTAAAGTAGCAACCAACACGAAGATAACTTTAGAAATTACGGATAGTGAAAATTATACTTGTAGCTATTCAGCAATAGCAACAACGTCTTATAACTTACCTATTTGGCATGAAATTAAAGCAAAATAAAATTAATAATCAGCCAGGCTTTACCTTACTGGAAATGATTACGAGCATATCAATAATTGTGATGATTACGGCTATTTTTATTGCGAATTATCATTCAAACAATAAGCGAACGGACTTAATAATGACGGCGCAAAGGCTCGTTTCTGATCTGCACGCGGCGCAAAATAATACGCTCGGTTTAGTGAAGTATGGCAATGATGTTCCGGCCGGTGGCTGGGGAGTGAATTTTACAATGGAAACACCGGATCAATATATTTTATTCGCCGATCTTGATAAACCCGCTAGTAATAACTCCTACGAACAAATAGCTGCCGAAGCTGGATATATGCGCTATGACGCTGAAGCTAGGGGAGAAAAAGATGGAGAAGGAATTGAAAGCCAGGGAGCGAGAATTGTAAAATTACCAAAGGGAATAACGATTGACTCAATTAATACTGGAACAAGCAATGTTTCTGGCTACCAAATGGCTAACGTTACTTTCTTGCCACCGGACCCACGAACAAATATTTTTAACGGAACAGCGACTTCAAATCAGGTAACCATAAAATTAAAAGACGAGCGAGAAAATTCAATTAAAACGGTTGAAGTCAATTATCTAGGTTTAATTGAAGTTACAGATTAAAGATAAAAAATTTAATCATGCTAAGTCAACAAATAATAAAAAATAAACTAGAAAAAAAAGCTTTCACTTTAATTGAAGTGATTACGATTTTGTTTATTATTTCACTCGGCATGATCGGCGTTCTATCTTTAATCGTCCAAAACATTCAAAGCCAAAGTTTAAATAAAAATACTCTAATCGCCTACCAATTAGCGCAAGAAGGAATTGAAATGATCCGCGAAGTTCGCGATACTAATTGGCGAGAAGCTAGACCCTGGAGGACGAAATTAGATTCGGGGATATATTATATGGATTACACGGAAACTTCTAGTGGTCCTCATCTTGCGCCGACAGAAAATAAATCTTATGGGAATTTAAAACAAGACGCCAATGGAATGTATAAAAACAATTTGAGTGCCGGTGGTAGCGCTAGTGGTTTTTCACGTTTAATTTCAATTAAGGACTACGACGGAGGGATTCAAGTTAAGTCGACTATTTATTGGTCGGATCATGGACGAGAATATGTTTATTATTTAGAAACACTGCTTTATAACTGGAGATAAATATGATTGAATTTAAGAAAATAAATAATTATCAGGGCTTTACCTTAATTGAGGTGATGGTTTCGGTTACACTTTTTGCGGTAATTATACTGTCTGTAACTAGTATTTTTAAATTAGCGATTGATGGCCAAAGGAGCGCAATCGCGACGCAAAACGTTCAAGAAAGTTTAAAATATTTCTTGGAAGTAACGTCTAAAGAAATAAGAATGGCGCAGAGAAACGAAGGAACTTGTCTGAACTTGGGTTATGATCAAATTTTTCAAACACTACACGGCTCGTATGGCGATAATTTATATTTTAAAAATTATTACGGTGAATGCGTAACTTATTATTTGTCACCAGATGGCGATAATGTTCGCTTTAGAATTACGCGAAGAACTCCAGGTCTTCCGGATAAGCCGTCTTATTTTATTTCGCCGGCAAAGATAAGAATAGATGATTTACGTTTTGTGATAAGTTCAACGGCTTCGACTTCGCAGCCGATGGTGACTATGAATCTCCGAGCAAACGCGCTTGATAGCGCGCAATTTAAATCGGAGATGACGCTGCAGACAAGTATAACTTCCCGTTATTATAAATAATTATGTTGAAAATATTTCAGAAAATTAAAGCAAAGATATCGCAGTTAAAAACTGATAAACCGGGAAGCGCTTTGGCTTTAACGATGTTTATTTTAGCGGGAATGTTAATGGTCGCTATGAGCGGTTCTTATATCATTTTGCTCGGTATAAAAGCGGCCGGCGTTCAGTCACAATCAACTAAGGCTTATTTTGCGGCTGAAAGCGGAGCTGAGAAATTTCTGTATGAATATCGACGTGGAATTTGGGAGCCAACCGGAGACCCTTCAGTTGATATACCTATTTATACAAATAACATGGATTTGGGTTCTCGCTATGAAGTTTATTTTATACATTGGCCCCCACTGTATATTAATTCCGTGGGCTCATTTAATTCAACTAAAAGAAGCGTCGAACTGCAGATGTAAAGAGCTTTTTAGTTTGGATTTTAGTAGTTTTTAAGACCGCTCACAAGGCGGTTTTTTCTTGCCTAAAAAATTAGCTAAAATGACGACTTAAAAAGCTTATTTTTCCTTGGCAGTAATATAAAAAAATGATATAATTTAGATATCAGAAAAAGTAGAAAAATATATAATTTTAATGTCCCTTAATCGCGGACGAAAAATGAAAAAACTCATCACCGCTTTGGTCATTTGCGGGTCTTTTTTATTTTTATTAACAGTTCGAAATGCTTTTGCCGCTAATAATTACAATAAGGTTTTTAATGACACTTTAACTTCAAGTGAATGGAATAATTTAAAACAAGATTTTGTTAATACTTGGGAAACCGTTTCTATGAATGGTCCACTTTCAATTGGTACCACGACTTTAGCAACGACGCCAATATTTTTAAATGTTGATGGAGGTGTGCAGGCTAATTTTTTTACGGGAAGGGCTCAGGGTTTATTATTAAATCCATATGGAGGAAATGTTGGGATTGGGACGACTAATCCTGCCTATAAATTAGACGTAGTAGGAAATGCTCAATTTTCAGTTGGTGATAACGCCGTTAGATTTGTAAAATCTGGAGCGGGATATACAGGTATATATTATAACAGAATATATAATTCAGAAGGATTTAACTTGACATATTGGAACGGAACTTCTGAAATTTCTGGAATAAGATTAGTAGGACCCTCTGGCAACGTCGGCATCGGCACAAGCACTCCGACGCAAAAACTTCATGTCGCTGGTGAAGCGCAGTTTGATGCTGTGGTTTGGGGAGTTACTCCTGGTCAATCTCAAAGCTTAGCTTTGGCGACAGTGGCTTATGTAAATAGCATGTCGGGAGGTACGGGTGGTGTTGGTGTTGGTACCTCTGGTCAAACTTTAAGACATGATGGAACGGGTTGGGTAGCTAATTCTAATTTGTTTAATACGGGGACTAATGTGGGGATTGGAACGACGGCCCTTAACGGGGCGAAATTCAAAATTTCCCTCAGTAACATTTTAGCGATTGATTTTTTTAATAATCAAGAAAAAATCGCGACTATTTCAGGCGGGACGATAAATTCAGGGAAATTACAAGTGGCACCGTCGGCCTGCGGTCCGGGATTTAATTTTACCGGTCCTGACGGCCTAAGTTACGGAACGGTTCAGGGTCCGGACGGAAAATGCTGGTTAGACCGTAATCTCGGAGCGACGCAAGTTGCGACGGCGATTAACGATACGCTCGCCTATGGAAATTTATATCAGTGGGGTAGAGGCGTCGACGGTCATCAAATTACCACGAGCGGCACGACCGACACTCTAAGTTCAAGCGATCAACCTGGCCATTCTAATTTCATAAAAAGCCCACTTACGCCCTATGACTGGCGCTCACCGCAAAATAATAATCTCTGGCAAGGCTACGGCGGTGTTAACAATCCTTGCCCGACTGGTTTTAGATTACCGACTCAGCCGGAATGGGCGGCACTCGTAAGCGCGGCGGGAATTACGAACGGGCCAACGGCTTATGCTTCGGCTTTGAAATTGCCTTATGCCGGCTACCGTGGTTACTCTAATGCCGGTCTTATCGGTCAGGGGAGCGGCGGGTACTACTGGTCTTCTACGCCTAATGGTATCTACGCCTATAACCTGTACTTCAATTCCACGGCGGTTGGCCCAGCGAATAACAATATCCGGGCCTACGGTTTCTCGGTTCGTTGTCTCAAGGATTAGTTAGCTATTTGACTATTTGTTCTTGCCCTGTGGGCAAGGACTTTAAATAAAAATAAAATAAAAAAATAGAAAAAATAT
>JBBRSQ010000033.1:0-6394 GCA_038245255.1 Patescibacteria group bacterium
CTCGTTTTTGTTTTACAAAATTATATGCGTTCATCAAGTCTAAGTAAAATTATATTATCTGCAACATATGCGCTCAAAAAATTTAAACAGAAATATAAAGCAATTAATTAACGTTTAAAACAACTTAATTATATCGCGGTAGGTGATGAAAATTATTAGACCGATCAGAAGGAGGAAGCCGACGTTATGAATGATTGCCTCAAGTTCTCTTTTAACGGGTTTGCCTTTTAATTTTTCAATTAGGAGAAATAGTATGCGGCCACCATCAAGAGCGGGTAAAGGGAGAATGTTAATTACGGCTAAATTTAAGGATAAAAGCGCGGTAAACTGCAATAAGTAAGAGAATCCGAGTCGAGCGGCTTGACCGGTAATCGTCGCGATGCCGACCGGACCGGCGAATTGATCGCCAACTTTATGTCCGGCAAATAAATCTTTGAAAAGAGTTATAAAAGCGACGAATATTTCCTTAATCATGTAGCCGGTGGTATTAGCACCTTCAAGTAAGGCAGGAAAAAACGGGTAACGAACTAAGCCGGCGGAGAAAATTGCGACGCCCATAGTGGCTTTAGCGCCGTCTTTAGAAGTCGGCGTAACTGTTAAAGCGACTTCCTTCCCTTCGCGCTCAACTATTAAAGCAACGCTTTGACCGTCATTTTTTGCGACGGCATTTTGCAGCGCGACATCAGTGCCAACTGATTCATTATTAATACGTAAAACAGCGTCACCTTCTTTTAAACCGGCGGTAGCGGCCGGTGAGTTTGGTAAAACAGAAGCAATCATTACTTTTGGTTCGGAAACAATCGCATTTTTACCGACAGTTTCAGTTGATTGGGGTAAACCAATCATGTAGCCAACGGAAAATAAAAACCAAGCCAAAATAATGTTCATTATTACTCCAGCGGCAAGAATTATTGTTCGCTTCCAGACTTTTTGATAAGCAAAACTATCTTTATCGTTTTGGCCTTCCCCGTTTTCACCCTTTATTTTCACAAATCCTCCTAAAGGCAACCAATTTAAAGAATACAGAGTTGATTTATGGGCGGGATGAAGATTTTCGTCAGCATCAGTTTCTAAGCTTTCAACTGAGCGGTTACCAAACACCCAACGCCATTTTCCATGTTTGTTTTTAAAAATACCAAGACCGCGCGGCGGAAAACCAAGGCCGAACTCTTCGGCCCTAACGCCGAAACGGCGAGCGGTAAAAAAATGACCAAATTCGTGAGCAATAACGAGAACTGACAACACGAGAACAAAAATAACTATCGTTTCTAACATAATAATTTAATTATAGCTTAGCGGGACTCGCTCCGGATTTATTAGATTTCCATGATATCCGTTTCTTTATGGTCACGGATTTCTTTTAATTCATCATTTTTCTTTGCCGAGAATTCATCGAGCTCTTTCATGAATCTAAATTTATCATCCTCGCTGATTTCTTTATCTTCAAAGGCGGTTTCAATTAAACCTTTAACAGCGTCGCGAACCTGACGTAAAATGATACGTGTTTTCTCCATTTTTTCGTTTACGGTTTTAACGAGGGCTTTGCGGTTCTCTTCGGTTAAGGTCGGCACGGTTAAGCGGATTTTATCGCCTTCATTAGTTACGCCCATTCCGAGCCCAGCTTCGACAATCGCTTTTTCAATCGCTTTGGTAACGGTTTTATCCCAAGGAACAATAATAATGCTGCGATTATCAGTCACCGCGATATTACCAACCGCGTTAACCGGATTCATAACACCATAGGCTTCGACTTGAATATTATCTAAAACGGCCGGATTAGCCCGACCAGTACGGAGAGAACTAATTTCTTTCTTAAAGAAATCGAGCGCGGAGGCAAATTCACCTTGTTTACTTTGGAGATATTCACTCATATGTTTATAATTATTTTATAATTTTATTTAATTTTCTTAAATTCTACTGAAGCTTCTTAGTCCCTAAATATATCACATTTGAATTCTTAAAATCAATTAAGAGTTTTCGACCGGGACGTTTAGTCGGTAATTTTTTCGTTGTCCAAGTCGTACCGGCGTCGCTGGAGCGGAAAAAAGTAGTGTTAGTTACATAATAAAGATTATTAGAGTTCTGCGGATCAACGGCAATGGCATTAATAATCGCATCTTTTTCTGGTTGAATTAAATTAATATTTGTCCAGGAAACGCCGTTATCGTTTGAGCGCAAAATTAATTTCTCAGTCGCGAGAAACATCGCTCCGTCTTTTTCACTAACAACAATATCTTTAAAACTCGTACCTAATTTATAATCATTAAGAACTTTATTTAAATCCGTCATGTTATCAACGAGAAAATTCGCTTCAATATTCGCTGAGTCTGAAGGAATAGTATCAGAATTAGAATTAAAACTAAAAATATTGTTTTTTACGGTCGCGACAAATAGTAAACGACTATCAAGTGGCGACATAATTAAACGGGCCACTCCTTCTTTCATCCTCTGAATTGTGCGCCAAGAATTTCCGCTATCAATACTTTTTATAATTTCACCGCGACTAGTACCAATATAAATATTATTGGAGCGGTAATGATCAACGACAATCGCGTTAACATTAACTAAAGGATCATTATCAAAATACATTTGCGTCCAAGTGCGCGTACAGTCGTTAGATCGATAAACGCGATTAGCAACGGCGGCGTAAATGATACATTTTGACTTCGGATCAACTTTAACGTCATTGATTGTCGCCTTCGGTAAACTTGTAACCTCGTTCCAGCCGTCAGTTATATTATAGGTATAATAAAGACCACTGTCATAAGTTGCTAAATAAAGCGCCTGATTATCTTCCGGATCCATGGTCATAGCGTTAACGCTTAAATCCGCAATACTGCCGACCCGACCAGTCGTTGAAGGAACGGCCGTCATTGAGCGCCAAGTATCGCCGCGATCGCTAGTTGCAAATAGAGCGCTATCAACTGTTTGCGTCGAGCTCGAAGATGAGGTCGAAATTGAACAGGCGGAACTAAGAAGCGACAAGGCGACCAGAGCGAGAATTAATTTAAAAGATTTTGTGGTCATATTTTTATTAATTATAAATTGATTACCAGTTGCTCGAGCACTAAGCGCGGATTAACATTCGCCTCTAAATATTCCTTGCCTTGCGCAATTAATTTTAAACGTTTTAAAATCGCTTCAACTTTATCTTCAACTTCGCCGGTAAATGTCGCTAAGCTTTTCTCTAAGGCTGAACGCAGGACAATGTGCTGCAAGCGATCGGCTTGCTCTAAGCACATCAAAAGTAAATCGCGCAGTAAGCCTTCAGCCATTAAGAGAACGCCGAGTGCGCTCGCCGTCGCTTCCCGGCTATAAGTCTTATCACTAAATATAGAGTCAAGAACTTTTAAGCGAGCGTTTAAATCAAGCTTAAATAAACTTAAAAAACTCTCCGCTTCTTCTAAATAAGTTTTATAAACTTCCGGATTTTCTAAATAACGAATCGCTTTTAGCGGTCGCCCGAGAGCGAGACCCGCAATATCTTTAGCGAGAGACCGTTTCGCGCCGTAGTCAGCAATTAAATAATCATAAATAGTTGCTGCCGGAACGGGATAGAAATGCAATCTCTGACTACGGGATAAAATAGTGGCCGGTAAACTGGCTTCAGTCGTAACGAGTAAAATTATAACAACTTTTTCTTTTGGCTCTTCAAGCGTCTTTAAAAGAGCACTTTTTGCCTCTTCCGTTAATAAATCCGCTTCTTTTATTAGCCCTATCTTATAGGAATTCATAAAAGAACTCAAATTGAGCTGCTTAATAAATTCCCGGACAGACTCAATACCAATACTCTTTTTACCGGCTTCAGGGCTTAAAATATATAAATCACTATTAAAACCGTCATAATCACCTTGCAGATTTTTCGCAAAAGCAAGCGCAATCGTCGATTTTCCAAGTTCTTCCGGTCCAACAAAAACATAAGTCTGGGCAACTTTATCACTTTCAAGGCTTCGATTCAAAAATTCAATCGCTTTCTCGTTACCAATCGAAGGCCAATTATACTTTTGTTTTTCTGTATTTGCCATTAAAATTGTTTAAATTCGACGCTTATTTTTATTATACCATAGATTTTAAAAAATATAAGCTTAATTTCGAAATAAGTCTGAGCCAATATTAGATTGATTTTTTAAGTTGATATTGCTATATTAAACATATAAATACCCCAAAAAATATGCTTACACGACTGAAAAAAATCATCCTCATGGTCGGCGATTTTCTCTTCTTAAATCTCGCCTTATTTTTGACGCTCGTCATTCGCTATCCGAAACAAAGCTGGATCGAAAACTGGCAGGGTCATTTCCCGCATTTTTTAGTAGTATTTCTAATTTGGCTCGTTATTTTATATATTAATGATTTATATAACTTAAACCTCAAGGCCAGCGGACGAAAATTCTTTTTACAGACGATTAACGCCGCTGTCTTAAGTTCCCTGCTCTCAATTATTTATTTTTACCTAAACGTTCAGTCGAGTATTGCGCCGAAAACCAATCTCTTCATTTTCATTCTCGTTTTTTTAATCCTCTTTTTCCTCTGGCGCGGACTTTACGGCGCCCTTATTCGCTCAATTATCCCGAAAAGCAATTTAGCCATTATCGGCTATAACCGTCACAGTGATATTTTAATTGCCGAATTAAAAAATAATCCCGGTTCGGGCTACCAAACCGCTTTAATTTTTAAAGATCCGAGCGAAATGGCAAGTCTAATCGAGAGTATTAAAGAAAAAAACATTCGCGCGATAGTTGTTTGTGATGATTTCGGTGAAAGCGAAAAAGTTCGTGAAGCTTTATTTAGCTGCCTCAGCTATAACTTAATATTTTTTGACTACCCAGCATTTTACGAACTTCTAACCGGCAAGGTCCCCGTTGAAGCAATTGGTCCCGCCTGGTTCCTTGATAATTTAAAAGAAGGCGAAAGAAATTATTTTAATTTCGTAAAAAGAATTATTGATATTTTTGGCGCTTTAGTAATTCTGATTATTTCATCAGTTTTCTGGCCTCTAATCGCTCTAATAATTAAACTCGAAAGTAAAGGGCCAGTTTTCTTTAGTCAAAAACGTTACGGACGAAATGAAACCATATTTAAAATGGTAAAATTTCGTTCAATGAGGATTAACGACAACGACGGCGGTCCGACGACGGCCGGCGATAAACGTGTAACCGCTTTTGGATCATTTTTGCGTAAATCAAGACTAGACGAAATTCCGCAAGTAATAAATATCATTAAAGGCGAAATGAGTTTTATCGGACCGCGCCCTGAGCAACCGAAAATCGTCGCTGAACTTGAACATCAAATTCCCTTCTATAAAACTCGTCTTTTAATTAAACCCGGTATTACCGGCTGGGATCAAGTATCCGGCCATTACCATTCCCCATCGCTTGAAGACACGCTTGAAAAACTTCAATATGATTTATTTTACTTAAAGCATCGCTCGTTTTATTTAGACCTCGCGATTGCTCTTAAAACCGTCGCGACGATGCTGAGTCGCGGGGGAATGTAAATAATACTTATCCACAGATGTTTTGCCGATATCGGGAAGACATAAAAACATTAAGAAAAACATATGAAAGCTGAACTTATCCACAGTTATCTACATAATTTTAATAGATATGTTTACGAAGCTGATGGCCTAGAGTTTTGGTTCGCCCGCGACCTGCAAACCCTGTTGGGCTATTCTAAATGGGATAACTTTTTAAATGTTATTGAAAAAGCAAAAATTGCTTGTACTAATTCTGGCTTTGAAATCAATGACCATTTTGCTCACACTGTCAGAGCTATAGAGATGCCAAATGGGGGTATAAAAGAAACTGATGATATGTTTTTAACTCGATATGCCTGTTATTTGATAGCGCAAAATGGCGAGTCCAGCAAAGAACAAATTGCTTTTGCCATGAGTTATTTCGCTATTCAAACACGAAAACAAGAAATGCTCGAGAAAAGAATTGATGATATAGAGCGCCTTCAGGTAAGAGAAAAGCTTAGCGACTCAGAAAAAATTCTTTCTGGAAAAATTTTCGAAAAAGGAGTAGACTCACTTGGCTTTGCCCTGATTAAAAGCAAGGGGGATCAAGCTCTATTTGGAGGCTACAACACAAATGATATGAAGAAAAAACTCGGCGTACCTAAAAATAGACCTCTGGCTGATTTCCTTCCAACAATAACAATCAAGGCTAAGGATTTTGCAAACGAAATAACCATTTTTAATTTAAAAAAAGATGGTGGCGCTAAAAATGCTCTAGGAATTGGACTTGATCATGAAAAAAATAACCACGACGTCAGGTCAGTATTAATTAATAGAGGAATCGTACCAGAAAGACTACCAGCCGAAGAAGATATTAAAAAATTAGAACGAAAAATCTCTAGTGATTCAAAGTCACTGGCCAAAAATAGCAAAAAA
>JBBRSQ010000034.1:0-6329 GCA_038245255.1 Patescibacteria group bacterium
ACTCGTGAATTTGAACAAATGGAAATGGAATACTTCGTTAAGGGTGAAGATATAAAGAAGTATTATAATGAGTGGAAAGAATTAAGATGGCAATTCTATTTAAACTTAGGAATTAAAGAGGAAAACTTAAAATGGCATAAGCACGAAAATTTAGTTTTTTATGCTCAAGAAGCTTATGATATTGAATATCGTTTTCCTTTTGGCTTTAAAGAAATAGAAGGAATCCATGATCGGGGAAATTATGATTTAACAGTTCATAGTCAGGCCTCAGGAAAAGATTTAAATTATCTTGATCCAGTGACGAATGAAAAATTTATTCCCAGCATCGTTGAAACATCTGCCGGTGTCGGTCGCACTTTTTTAGCCATTTTAACAGAATGTTATAAAGAGGAAGTTCTTGAAGCGGAAACGAGAATTGTTTTAGCGTTCCCACCGCGCTTAGCGCCAATAAAAGTTGCTATTTTTCCCTTATTAAAAAACAAACCAGAGTTAGTAAAAAAAGCACGAGAGGTTTATGATGTTTTAAAACAGAATTGGCGTTGTGAGTTTGATGATAACGGAAATATTGGTAAACGTTATCGTCGCCAAGATGAAATCGGTACTCCATATTGCTTAACAATTGATTTTGAGAGTTTAGAAAATAATGAAGTAACGGTTCGCGATCGAGACACGATGAAGCAAGTTAGAATTAAAATATCGGAACTGGAAAAATACTTTCGTGAAAAAATTTAGAAGTACTCAAGGAGAATAAAAAAACTAAAAAATCTTTTTGCAAGATAATGCAGAAGGATTTTTTTTTGCAAAAAAGTTTTTTTATGAAATTTGAAAAAAAGTATTGCTAGATAAATATATAAGTTGTATAATATATGTAAGAGCTGAAAAAATAATTAAAAATTTTTTTTCAAATAAAAAAATAATTTACTAAGGAAAGGGGGTGAGATTATGAAAAAGAAAATTGCAAAAAAAGTTGTAAAAAAAGTTGCAAAAAAACCAGCTAAAAAAGTTGTAAAGAAGGCTGTAAAAAAAGTTGCAAAAAAACCAGCTAAAAAAGTTGTAAAGAAAGCTGTAAAAAAAGTTGCAAAAAAGAAAAAGAGATAAATTAAATAAAATTTATTAATTATTATTGATAAGTTTTATTAATTTAAAAATTATACAAAAAACGGTCTGCGGAATCAGAGCGTTTTTTGTATTTAAAAGAAAAGAGCCATTTGTATTTACAAATGGCTCTAAGTGAGACTAGTTTAATTTTTTTATACTTAATTTGATTAAAGGTGGGGCCTTAAGTATTTAGGCTCCAACTTTTTGGGTGGCAACGGCAGTTGTGGTAATTTCTGTTTTTGGGGTGAAAATCACCTCGGTTTTCGCTTTAGTCGCCAGAATTTTCTGGGGACGGATTTTTTCGAAGCGGACGCAAAGATCGGAATGAGGAACAAGAGCTTCACCTTCGGAGCCATTAGCTTTGGTTCCGATACGGAGGATGTTTGTTACTTCAACGGGCCCACGTGGGAAAATTTGGTTGATATCGATAATAACCATTTTTTCATTGGTGATTAAATCAGTTTTGCTTTTAATCGCAACACTAGCGAGGATCATCTGGCCCCAGAATGGTGTTTCGGCGTAAAAATGCCTAACGACGCGAGGCTTTAAACGACCGTTTATTCCTGCGACTGGTAAGTCGTTAATGAAGTAATGGGCTTCGATATCCAGGCCGACGAACGCATCCATTTTCCAATCCTGAAAAACCAATAAATTATGCGCTGGAACCGGTTTTAGTTCTTTAGCGCTGGGCTTCGGGAGATTAATCCTGACGTATTTTTCGGAAGCAATGGTTTCAAAAATTGCTGAAACGAATGTCCTGGTTGGTTTTTCCTTTTTATCGGATTCATTAGTTTTGGCTTCAGTTTGAGGCAGACCATTCTTTTTGGCTTCATCCTGAGCCCTTTTTGCAGCTACTTTGTCGTAGTGTTTAGCGGCATTAATTCCAATTTTGATTCTACGGGTAATTTCTTCTGCTGGTAATCTGATTTCGCTCATGGTTTGGATTTGTTTTTGGTTAGTTTTACGTTTATTTATTTGTTTTTAAAGATCTAAGACTTACTAGTATATCATATTATATTGGTTATGTCAAGTACTTTAGATTTTCTTCATGCTTATTATTGTATAATTAGCTAGTCTAATAAATAGCTAACATTAGAATAAAATATGAAAAATAAAAAAAGAATTGCCTTGTTTTCGGTTATTTCCGTGTTTGGCTTAGTGGCCTTATTTTTAGTCTCCGAGCATCAATATTCAAAGAATTTACCTGAAATTGACTTTTTTGACGTCGGTCAAGGAGACGCTTCTTTAATTAAACTGGCTAATAATAAAGTAATTCTAATTGATGGTGGCCCCAATAACCTAATTTTAAAAAGGTTAGGCGAGGAATTACCCTTTTATCGGCGAAAAATTGATTTAATAATTTTAAGTCATTTTCATGATGATCATATAATTGGGCTAATTGAAGTCATAAAACGCTATCAAGTCGGCAGTATTATTTATTTAAAAAGTGAAGTTAATTCAAAACTTCTAGGCTTATTTATTAGTCTTGCTAAAGAGAAAAACATTAAGCTTATTTCCCTCGAGGATCGAGCCACAATTAGTTATTCACCTGGCTGCTCTCTGGAACTAATTAATCCATTCATTTTTGGAATTGGCAAGGATGACAATAATTCTATTGTGGCGAAGCTCTCCTGCCCTCCTTTATCAGCTTTATTTTCCGGAGATAATAATTTTAAAGTTGAGGAGGCGCTAATTAAAGCCGGTGAGAATTTAAAGTCTAAAATACTTAAAGCTTCTCATCATGGTTCGAAAACGGCTAATAGTGAGGCTTTTTTAAAAGCAGTCAGTCCCTCAATATTTATAATTCCGGTCGGCGCTGACAATCGTTTTAATCATCCTAGTCCGGAAATACTTGATCGAGTTCGCGCCCTTGGTCTTTTAACAAAGAGAACTGACCAAGAAGGAAACATTAAAATAGATAATCAGTGGAAATATTAAGTAATTAATAGTATACTTTTAGTGTGTATAATAATATTTATGATTAATATTAAAAAAGAAAGAAAAGATTCGCTTAAACAGACATTACAAGAAATTGATATAATTTATTACTTAACTGTTCGGAAATTAGAAAAACTCCATCAACAGAAGATTAAGATAATTAAATATTACGCTGAGCTTGGTCACCAAGCGGAGATTGATAAAATTCGTAAAAGTTTAAAAGAAATATAATTATATGAGAAAACAAAATCTTCTTGATTTGCCTGAGGAAAAAGTGCCGAATTTAAATCCGACACAATTAAAAAAGTGGGAAAATGATATTAGTACCGCTAAAAGTAAAGATAAACAAAATGAATTGCGCCGCGACTTTAAAAAACAATTCGGAGTTGCTTATAGTAAAAAACTACTTCAAGAGACGACTGTTAAAGAAAGTGTTCCCGCGCTTGAACTAGCTACTACAGAGGTAGAACCGGAAAACAGAGAGGAGATTATTGGCAACCAAGTCCAAGGAGTGATTATTAAATTAGATGATTTTGTCGGCGAATTAAAAGAGATCGAAGATACGGAGATGGTTAATGTGGTTGCTAGTGAAGATTTAAATAAGGCGGCTAAAGTAATTGATGAAGAAAAAGATAAGGTAGTAATGGAGGCCAAGGATAACTTGAGCGCGGTTATTGGTTTTGAGTCTGAAAATTTAAGTGAAGAACAAAAAATTGAAATAGCGGCTATTGAGAAGGATATGGCAAAGGCATCGCAGATACTTATGGACGAGAGAAATAAACTCAATAATTTGAAATTAAGTCCCGATGAAGAAAAAAAAGTATATCAGAAGATTGATGATATGGTAGAGTATCAGGTCTACGCGTTTAATAAAATAAATCAAATTAAGGGAATCAAAACGCCTGAGTTGGAAGTTACTTCAGAGCCAACTATAGAACCAGGATCAGAACCGACTCCAGAAACAACCATAGAGCTAAGTCCAGAACCAAGCCCAGAACCGACTCCAGAAACAAGCCCCAAGGTAGAGAAAAATAAATTTGAAAAAGAATTTTCAGACTACGCGAAAAAAATGGGTATTAAAGAGGAGCAGCTTGCGGCGCACCCAGAGTTTATGGAATTAAACCCGGTGCAGAGACAGTATATTTTAGAAACTCTTAATCGAACGGCTTTAAACCGCGTTAAGGTTGAAGGCAACAAAAATTATCTTGAAGAAAAAGCTTCAAAAAAATGGTACGAGCTTGGCTACGCTTTTAATCAGAAATTCCATAAAGGAAAACATGAAATTAATGTGGCTAAAAATATTCACGAGCAAGGGCTCGCGGGATACGGAGAAACTGAGTTTAATTGGTTAGTTGAAACTTTTAAAAATGGGCCCGAAATTAGTGTAAATTCGGAAAATGAAGTTGAAGTAAAATATTTACGTGATGAAGCTGCTAGCGAGGAACAAAAAGAATTATTTAATTCTTATAATAAATTGGCATTGTTGTACACAAATAGTTCAGACAATTATGTTAAGCAAGAAAATTTACTTGATCAGCTAGATAATGCGAGGTTCGAAATTCTTAAATCAGAACCAGATTTTAATAAAAGTTTAAGTTTAACTAGGCAATTATTAGAAGCCGAAAAATATATCGAATTTATTCGCTCGAGCAAAGCGAGTCAGGAAAACGAAAAAATAATGGCGAAACTTATTGAGAGCTCGACGGGCGGATTAAGTAAATTTGCGAAATTAATGGGTTCGCATTCAGATAAAGCGGCTTATGCAGCCTTAGGCGCAACCGGAAGGATTCTTCTTCGCAGCGAAGTCGCTCATGGCTTGCTGGGTAAGGCGTTTTCGTATGCCGCTGGTCCATTAGTAGCCGCGGCAATTGGCGGACTCAGAGCTAATAATCGAGCAGTCGCCGGACTTAAGGAAACAAATCAACTTGCTGAGCTTGGTGTTGAGGATAAAGGTGATATGGCAAAGACATATAATTTAGCGGTTGGTCAAAAGGATAATGACGGCAATAAAATTAACGTTGGTTTATCGGACAAATTAGAGGCATTGGTAGAAAAATATAATTTATTAGAAAGAGATTATTATAATAGTAAGGGCGAGAATAGAGAAAATATCGCTAAAAAACTAAATGAATTACAAGAAACTTTGTTTGTTCGAATTAATTATACTAAGGGAAGAATGAATGATAAATTAATATCATATGGTAGTCCAGAGGAAATGGTTATGAATCGCTATAAACTACTTGATTCGGTAATTAATGCGCAGACGCGGGCATCTGCTGGTGGGGGTTCAATAACGGAGAGAACTAATTTTTGGCGCGTTTCGCGAAAAGATAAAAATTTAACACGTTTGGGCGGTCGTAGTGAAGCCAAATATCAAGCCGAAGTATCATACGAAGAAATAAAAGGCTTAAGTGTAGCCGACCGTTTAGCGAGTTTTCTTGATTATAATGAAGCGAAACGAAGTAGGGCTGAATTCAAATATTTATTAAAAGAAACTGGCAAGGGGGCGGCAATGGGTGCAACTTGTGCGGTTGTGGCGGCCTGGGTAATGGATCAAACCGGAATGGGAGAGGCAATAAATCATGGCTTGCGCAAACTTATTCACGAATTTAGTTCGACAAAAGGTGGCGGAGACGTAAATTCAGTAATTGATAATGCTAAAGAAGCTTTACCAGGCGCAAATAAAAATATTGATACGCAAGTCGTAGAAGCGAAGATTGTTTCACAAAATATACCAGAAGCTTCTTCTGCTAAAGCAGTTGAATTTTCTGACAAAATTACGAACGAAAATTTAGGAGGTAAACATGATTCCGTTTGGCGTTCAACTAGAGAAATATTTAAAAATCATGCGACTGAGCTTGGCTTTAAAGGTGACGTAAATAATTCTGCAGAATTAAATCGCTGGGCCGAGACGCAAACAGCGACAACTATTAATAATAGTGGTGAGTTTACTAATAAGGTATTTGAGGGAAACGAAGTAAATCTTGAAAAAGATGCTTCTGGCAATTTAATAATTAAAATTGAATCTGCTGATGGTCCGGAACCAGGATTTTCTAGTGAGCCGATTACTGAAGCACAAATTAAAACACAAGTTGATTTCCAAACTCATACGCCCGCGCATTCTTTTGATAATCCCGTTGATAAAACTATTCAAGCCCCCAAGGTAGAGGATTCGTTTGCGCCAAAAGCCAGAGTTACGGACGAAATAAAAGCAGACGCAGGTAATAAGCTTATTATAAAAGAAGTAAGTGCCAAAACATTTATTGAAGATTCGGCTCTAAAAAATGGTTTTA
>JBBRSQ010000035.1:0-6198 GCA_038245255.1 Patescibacteria group bacterium
AACAAAAAAAAGCACAAAAATGATTATTTAGAAAGTGGGCAGATGAAACTTCGCGCTATCTATGACTATCTTAATGAAAAAGTTTCGTACGAAGAAATAAAACTAGCCATAATTTTTATTTCTCTTGAATAAGTGGAAGAATATACAAAAAGACGCGTATTAATTTATATAGATGATTAAAGAAAATAGTCTAATAATTAAATTTAAATATATGGAAAAAGAAATGTCAAAAATAGAAAATATCAAGAAAACTCTGGCCGAGATGGAGTCTTACCTGGCTGGGCCCGAAGCGGACGATAAATTAAATGATAAAATATCACAAATGGCCGAAAAAGCCCGGAATTTTATTGATAGTGCCGAGAATAAAGCCAATGAAGTGGTTACAAAAATAAGCGAAAAGAAATTAAACCACTGTTGTGATGATAAGCACAAACAAGAAAGAATGAATAAATATTTTATTACGGCGCTAATGGCTTTTTTGGCGATAGTAACACTTAAGAAGATAAAAAAAGAATCACAAAAATGATTTCTCCAAAATTAAATCAGCAAGAAAAAGAGGTCTTGTTTAAGAAAGGAACTGAGGCGCCGTTTACTGGAAAATATGATAGTTTTTTTGGTGACGGAACTTATGTTTGCCGTCGTTGTCAGACTCCTCTTTATCTTTCTGAAAATAAGTTTAATGCTCACTGTGGTTGGCCGAGTTTCGATCAAGAAATTTCGGATAGAGTTAAACATCAACTTGATGCCGATGGTAGCCGTACCGAAATTAGTTGCGCTGTTTGCGGCGCTCATCTCGGACATGTTTTTAGTGGTGAGAAAATGACACCGCTTAATACACGCCACTGTGTAAATTCTCTTTCCTTACATTTCATCCCAAGTTCAGAAATGAAAAAAATTGAAACTGCTGTTTTTGGCGGCGGCTGTTTTTGGTGTGGGGAAGAGATTTTTAAGCGCTTGCGTGGCGTTGCTTCTGTTTTGTCTGGATATTCCGGTGGACAAGGTGAAAACCCAAGCTATGAAGAAGTTTGTGGTGGTCAGACTGGGCACGCTGAAGTTGTTAAAATTGAATTTGATCCGACTGTTATTAGTTATGAAACCCTACTTGATGTATTTTTTGAAATGCATGATCCGACTACCTTAAATCGGCAGGGAAATGACGAGGGCTCTCAATATCGCTCGGTTATTTTCTATTCTACCGAGGACCAAAATGAAATAACACAAAAATATATTAAAAAATTAACACTCGCTAATAAATTATCTAATCCCATTGTCACCGAAATAAAAGTCCTTACTAACTTTTATCCCGCAGAAGATTATCATTTTAATTACTATTCCAACAACCTTAATCAGTCATACTGTCGCATGGTTATTTCCCCAAAAATAAAAAAAATTGAAGAAAAATTTAGTCGCCTGGTAAGGGGTGAATAAAAAAGGGGACACTGAAAAGTATCCCCTGATAATGGTTCCAATAAAGGATTAGTCGTCATCAGGAACATAGTCACTGCCGTCGTCATCATTATCATCGCTCGAATTCCCTTTGGAGGAACTGCTGGAGCTAGTGTGACTGCTGTGACTGCTGTGACTGCTGTGACTGTTAGGATCTGGTAGACCCAGGGCCGTTACCGCTGCGCTTACCCAGTCGCCAAATTCACCCATGATTTATAGTATTTATTGTTTGCCACATCCGGTGGCTCGGTTTTTATTTAATGAACTCATGTCCACATTTTTAATCTATCATTATAGACTAATATTGTCAATTACAAAAAAACTACCCCGATTCCTGGGGTAGTTTTTTTTGTCGATTTGCTTGTCGACATGTTTATTGATCTATGTATTTTTAGCTATCGATTATTTTTCCTTATGTTCTGTGAATTTAAGCATTTGGCCTAATAAACCAGAAGTTTTAATTTTGACGTAAGACTTTTGGGCAATTTCGCCATTTTCCTGTTTAATTTGTCCAAAATGATTACCGTTATTACTTTTTATATCTTTATGGTTTTCATTTTTATTTTTATTCATTTCATGATCACCTTTTTCATTATCATTTTTGTTTATTTCGTGGTCTTCTTTATGTTCATCCTTTTTAATCTGTTCAGATTTTTTAGCGGTCGTTATAATTGCTTTATCTGAGAAAGCGGACATATTACCAGTAGCATCGAAAGCTGCTACCTTATAGAAATAAGTTGTATTGGGTTTGGCGCTATTATCGGTGAATGAGTTAGTTGGACTAACTGCGAGAAAGCCGGAAATTCTAACTGCTTTTTGTCCAAATGCTGAAGATGATCGAGTAATAATATATCCAGTTACACCGACATTATCAGTTGAAGCGGTCCAAGTTAATTTAACCTGGGTTGAAGTTGAGGAGGTGGCAACTAGATTACTTGGCATTGTTGGAGAAGTAACATCTCCAGTAACTGGCGCAATTAAAGTTGTGGCCGATACTGAATTTGATTTAACCGAAGTATTACTTGCGGCGTCATAGGCGCTAACAGTATAAGCGTAAGTAGTACTGGCAGTTAAACCGGTATCGCTATATGAATTTGAATTAGCAGTAGCGAATAAGATATTATTACGGTAGACGTTATATCCGGTTACAGCAACGTCATCAGTTGAGGCTAACCAATTTAAATTAATTTGACTGCTAGAAATTACCGAAGCGGAAAGTGTGGTTGGAATACTTGGTGAAATTGTATCAGCGGACGCCATGCTTAGGTTAGCCGATAAAGGAGAGAGCGACAGAGATAAACCGATCATCGCTGTTATGACAGCGTATGTCATTTTGTTCATACTGTTATTAGGTGGCTTATCCAGAAATTTAAGAATTAAATCACTGGACCCACGTGTTAATATTTAGTCTTCTATAATATAATACAAGCCAAGGGAATATTTGTTACATCAGCTTCATGGTATTCTCGCCTTTAGGCGCGTATTATATAAAGAGGGCTGCGCGAGCCAAATATGTAACATTTCTCCTAATTTACTGTATAGATATACGGGTATGAGTAAAGATACAAACAGCTACATATCTTATTATAATGAGTTTAAAGATAAGATTTATCATTATTTTCTATATCGGATAGGCCTCGACAAGCCCTTGGCTGAAGATCTGACCTCCGAGGTTTTTATCAAGGCTTTTAAAAATTTTAGCAGTTTCGATAAAACGAAAAAGTTTCAGCCCTGGATATATATGATTGCCCATAACCATTTAGTTAATCATTATAAATCGGCTAAGCAAACCGTGTCCCTCGACGATGTTGCCCCTTATCTCGGCGATTCTGGTACTCAGGCGGAAACAAGATATGAAATGAATCGGGTTCTAAGAATAATTGATTCTTTGCCGGATAGCGATCGGGACATAATTAGATTCAAGTTTATTGATGGACTAGCGAGTCGAGAGATTTCCGAACTACTTGGTCGTGAAGAGGGTGCAATTCGAACGCAGCTTTCTCGAAGCTTGCATAAACTTAGAGGAATTATAAACGGAAATAGTAATTTGAATGAAGGTAATCTTTAAGAATAATAATATGGCTAATTTAAACATGAGAAATTTAGTAAAAAAATTATCATCCCTGCCGCAAGCTAAACTTAGTCGGCGAGCAGATTTTAAAATAAAGTTCAGTCTTTATCGTCTGATGTTTTTATCGTCTATAGAAAAAATGTCAGTTTCTTGGAAAATGATTCCACTTTTAACTCGCGGCCTTAGTTTCGCTGCGATTATTTTACTGATTTTTGGAACAAGCTCTGTTTATGCCTATACTAGTGATACGGTTATACCCGGTAACCCCCTATACCCCTTGAAATTGGCAGTTGAAAAAGTTGAAAAGGTGACGGCAATTACGCCGGCGGCCCAAGTTGCGGTTAATGAGAAATTATCCGATCGCCGTCTGAAAGAGGCAGTTAATTTAAGCCGAACTAAGGTTGATGCGAGCCCCGAAAATAGTGAAAAAATTTCGCAAAAAATTGAAAATAATATTACGGCGGCCATTAATAATCATCAAGTAGCCGTCGAGGCTAAAAATAAAGAGCAAGAAGCTAAAAACAATTTTAGTGAGAACCGTAATAATCAAGTAACGAGTATTTATGTTCAAGAAAACGATCAGGCGCAAACTAATTATTTAAATCAAATAAAAAAATTTGCCGAGACCAGTCAAGATCAGAGAATTCTTGATAAAGTTGACGAAGCACACCAGGAAATGAACAAATCAAATAATGATTATGAATTAAAGAAGGGAAATGATAGTTCAAATAATGAGAAGCAAAATAACAATAACGAATATAATAATTTTCAGGATAAACCAAATCGAAAATCTGAACGTGGTCAAAATCGAATATCCAGTTCCACTCCAGATTTGTCTATTCCATTAAATCAAAATCTAGATCTGCCGACTAGTTTAAATATAAATTTAGATATTAAAGATAAAGAGGGTGGAGCTTATAAAGAAAATAACGATTAAATCTCGAATACAAAAATCTAGAATACAAAAAAGCCAGTTAACCTGGCTTTTTGTTTAAATATTTTTGAAAGCTTTTATTTTCGTGGTCCTCTATCAATTATATCAGTTGCATTAATATCACCCAAGTAAATTGATCCCTTAATTCCCAGTGTATCGCCGACCTTAATATCTGTAAAAATTATCGGTAAGAATTTTTTTTGAAAGCTAGAATTAGAAGTATTTACATTATAATAAACAGGATTTCGCGCATAGCTTTTAGAGCCAATATACCAGTAATCGCTTCTAACTGTTAAGACTGAACCATTAATTTGTGTGACAACTGCCCAGATATCGGAGTTCGAGGTATTAGCCGCATGGGTTACGGCCGTGGCTCCACCAGCAATAATAATTGCACATAGCCCCCCCCTAGAGCTAATATTTTTTGTAGTTTGCTCATATTATTTTATAGTTTTTTATATCACTTAGTTTCTAGAATCTAACACAAAATCAATAATAAATAAAATACCTATAAATATATTAATGAATAAATCTAAAAAACGAGTATTTAAACTCGTTTTTTTCTAAAATACTATTGCTTATTGAGAGTGAGACCGTTTAATTATTTTGTCGACTCTGCGCTTAATGAGTCGACGGAAAAATAGAAAAAAAGCCACTTTTGCAAGGGCTTTTATTTTGGCAAGATAAGCTTTTTGGCGGTCCGGAAAGAATAGAGAAACATCTGGCCGGTGAGCATAAAAAGAAATTTCACAGAGATTACAATCGCTTGTAAAATCCATATTATTATCCGCTTAAGCCAGACGTGCTTATCGAAGAAATCGATTTTCCAGGAGCTGGACGGATTTATTTTCGTCCAAGCGGGGAGTTTTACTTTCTTTAGTTGTGGTAGCTTTATTCCGCCGAGACTTAAGAGGAATAATAATATCATTATTCCAATAATCAATTTAATGAGTTCCATTTGGGCCTCCTTTTTATGGTTTATAATGAACTAATTATATTATTATAACACATAAATATATAAATGTCAATAGATTTAAAAAATAGATCTAAATAAATATGGCTATAGAGTCGAGCTATCTATTTACAGGTGAACGAATGTTCCCTATAATGTAAGGAGCGGCTAAGAATCTATTAGCCTTATAAATTAATTTTAAAATATTTTAAAAATATGTTAGAAAAATATAAAAATAAAATTTTTACTTTCTATCGCAAGAACCGACGTATGCCTAATTATGCGGAGATTATGTCGCTTTTAGATTTTAAATCAAAGAACGCCGTTTTTAAATTAATAAATAAATTAGTTGCCGAAAATTTTTTAAGCAAAGATAAGAAAGGAAAACTTATTCCAAAAAATATTTATGGTGAGCTTCGTGTCCTCGGCCAAGTTGAGGCGGGCTTTCCTTTGCCAGCCGAAGAGGAACTAAGTGATACGATGAGTCTTGATGAATATTTAATTCGTAACCGCGAAGCGACTTATATGCTTCGGGTTAGTGGCGAGTCAATGCGCGACGCCGGAATTTTACCGGGCGATATGGTTTTAGTTGATCGGAGTTTAACGCCAGTTGCCGGAGATATCGTGATTGCTGAAGTTGATAATGAATGGACGATAAAATATTTTCGTAAAGAAGGGGGACTTATTTTTTTAGAACCGGCTAATAAGAAGTTTCCAATTATTTATCCTAAAGAAGAATTAAAAATTGCGGCGGTTGTAAAATCTGTAATTCGAAAATATTAGTTTGCCTTGAAG
>JBBRSQ010000036.1:0-6138 GCA_038245255.1 Patescibacteria group bacterium
GGCGGAATCTATAATGATGGTTATGAGGATTGTGATATTTATGAGGGCTTAAGTCTTAACAGTCAGCGTCAACCAATCGTTAGCGCCAATCCTTTACTGCAATATGGCTGTACAACAATAAATAAAAATACCCCTTTCCCAATCCCAACTAACACTTATTGTATTTATAAATCTCCGGTTGATGGTGGCGGTTACTGTGGTGATGGTTATTGCCAAGCAAAAATTAATATTGGCACAACCCAGAGTCCAGTTAATATAAACGTGGAAAATGCTGCAAATTGTTTTGCAGATTGTGAACCTACTTGTGCTCCTAGTTGTACGGGTAAAGCTTGTGGAACTGATGGTTGCGGTGGAATCTGTGGAACCTGTGATTCTAATCAAACTTGCAGTAATGGCAATTGTGTTAATAACGCTCAGTGCGGAGATGGTGTCTGTTCGCCCGGAGAAACAATCTCTTCTTGCGCAGTTGATTGTGTAATGGGTTGTTGTTTGAGACCGACGCCGTGTTCACAATATTATCAATTTGATTGCAATAGCCACAGTTACTGTCGTTTTGGGACTGTTGCTCAACTTTGTCAGGCCAAGTCTAGTGTTGATTGTTGGAATTATACAACACCGTCGAGTTGTCAGGGTGCCTATGGATCGGCTGGATGTGTATGGACTAATAGCCAGCGAAGTGCAACTTGTACCACGGTCAGTCCATTGCGCTGTGGAGACGGAGAGTGCTCGCCTTCAATTGGTGAAAACTTCGATAATTGTGCTTCAGATTGTGCTTCAATGTGCAAACCTGTATGCAACGGAGACAGTTGTGGACCGGACGGTTGTGGTGGTCAGTGTGCAGTCGGAGTTTGTGAGGCAATAACTTATTCAAATCATGCTCTCTGCGGAAAATTTTTAACACCAGCCAGCTGCACTGGAAACCGTCTTTGTAATTGGCTTAATTACCCATGTCAATAATATTAATTTATAGAATATGAATAAAAAAAAAATAATTATCTTTATTATTGTCGGATTTCTAGTCATTTTTGTAATTGCGGCGTTAGTAATTAGATCAATTGGCTTAAAGAAAGTGAATAATCCAGTTCCAGTATCTCCAGTTTCAAATTTTCAGGCAGACTTTTTAAGCGAGAGCGATAAAAAAGCGGCTGATATTTCAACCGATTTGCGGATACAAGCCTTAAAACGAGACGCTGACGGCGAAGTTATGGTTTATAAAATAATCCGTTCTGACAGTGACATAACTGATCCAGCGAAAATTACTCCATCTAGTCCAAACTTAAAGTAATAACTGGTCAATCTAAAATTAATCAGCTATAATTATAGTAATAATAATTTTAAAAGAAAAGATATGTTTAATGATTTAAATAATTCTGGCGCCCCAACTCGTCCGGTTGTAGATGATATTTTTGCGGAAACTGATAAACCTAGTCCGAATGCTCAAACCGATATTGAAACTCATCGTGTTGGCTTAGCAACCGGTGGTGAGACTTTGTCTAGAATGGAAACGGACTCCGAAGGGCCAAAAAGAAATTATTTAAAAATGATTATTATTGCGGTTGTTGTTTTAGCCCTTATCGGCGGCGGATATTTTGTTTATTTACAACTTTCAAAAACTAGTTCAGTTGATAACAACTTAAATGCTACCTCAAATTCAAATACACAAACGACTAATAATCCTGCTCCAAAAACCGATGAAACTGGTTTTGTAACCGTGATACCGGAAATTACCCCTGGCTCTCAGGATGGCTTTGCATCTAGCACTGAAGTAATTCCTGGATCAATTAATGGTACAACAACTGTTTCCACGAGTACTGAAATAATCCCAGTGTCCACTATTGATTCTGACCAGGATGGTTTAACTGATGCTGAGGAAAAAGTTTACCGCACCAACCCCAACGTTATTGATACGGATAATGATGGCTTGAGTGACTATGAAGAAGTAATGGTTTATCACACAGATCCTTTAAATAGTGACACTGATGGTGATGGTTTTGCTGATGGCTTGGAAATAAAGGGAGGATATGACCCGAATGTTAAGGGCGGAAAGTTACCAGGAACTCCAGCGATAAAATAATTATTAAAACTAGATTATGATAAATAATCTTGAGCCAAAATCTCACCCGCGGCCCGGCTTTCTTGGTGGCGCTAAGCGCGAATCTCTTTCTCTAAATTTGCATACGATGCCGCAGACAATTACTGGCCACTGGAAAAAGTGGCTAGTTTTGGGTTTTTTAATTTTAGGTATTTTTGCCTTTATTTCTTTTTTACTTTACGTATTCACTAAGTAAGCTATGTTTGGAAATAAGAATAAACAACCAAATTTAAACGAGAGTAATTTAGACTCTCAGATTAACCATGACATGGTAGTTCGTAATATGCCGAATTTAGCGCGTTTAAGTGCGAGAACTACTAATTCAAATAGTCAAAATCAGTCTTCAAGCAGTATTTTACCGCCGCAGACAGCAAAACATGATTTTAAAATGGTGGGCTTAGTGATTATTGCTGGGGGACTTCTTTTAATTGGCGGTCTGGTTTATTTAAGTTATGTTTTTATTATTAAACCGCAAACAAACAAACCAGCGGTTTCAAATATCATCGCTCCTCAAGAAACCTCTAGTCCTGTAGCTACTCCAAGTGCTACCACCAGTGAAGAAATAATTACAGCAACAAGCACTGAAGTCGCAACAGTTACGCCGACCGTCCTTGATCTCGCGACTTCGAGCGAGCAACTTATAATGAATGAAGAATTAAATGGTAAACAAGGAACTAATTTGCCGCCCCTGCTTGATACCGATAACGATGGCTTAAATGACGAAGAAGAATTAGTTCTCGGAACGAATGCTAATTTAGCAGATTCAAATGGAAATACTTATTCTGACTTAGTAGAAATAAATAACGGTTACGATCCGGTTGTGTCAGGAAAATTAGATGAAAATCCAAATTTGAGTAAGTATGTAAACAAGACGCTTCTTTATCAAATGCTTTATCCTAAAACATGGCTAGTGAATTCTCTTAGTGATGACGCAACAATTACTTTTACCGCGCCGGATGATTCAATAATTCAGGTATCCGTTCAAGAAAATAGCGATCACCAAAGTATTACTGGTTGGTACGGATCTTCTTTTCCGGAAGCAGCGATAACTTATGCAAAATTGAAATCAACTCCCACTTGGGATGGAATTTCCGGAGTTGATAATTTAAATTTTTATTTAACTGATAAAAAACGAAATACTGTTTATATCATTTCTTATATTCCGGCCGTCGACGGTCGACTAGTGTATCCCAATATTTTTAATATAATGGTTAACTCATTAATCGTTAAATAAATTTCTTTGTAAAAAAAACGAGACCATAAATTAAGTCTCGTTTTTATTTTTTTTTAGCTTTGATATTTACTTTTTGATAATCTTATCAATTATTCCGTAATTTTTAGCTTCATCAGCGCTCATGTAATAGTCGCGATCACTGTCGTGCTCGACGGTCGCAATTTTTTGACCGGTATGAGCGGCTAAAATTTTATTCATTTTATCTTTTATTTTTAAGATATGTTCAGCGCGTATTTTTATGTCCGACGCTTGGCCCTCAGCTCCGCCCATAACTTGATGAATCATTATTTCACTATTAGGTAGAGCTAATCTTTTTCCGGGAGCGCCAGCGGCAAGTAGCACTGAGGCCATAGAAGCGGCCATACCGATGCAAATAGTTGAAACCGGTGATTTAATGTATTGCATAGTGTCGTAAATGGCAAGACCAGAAGAAACCGATCCGCCCGGTGAATTGATATAGAATTTGATATCTTTTTCATTGTTTTCGGCATCAAGAAAAAGAAACTGCGCTATAACAATATTTGCAGTATGGTCATCAATTGCTTCGCCCAGAAAAATTATTCTATCCTTTAAAAGACGCGAGTAAATATCGTAAGCACGCTCTATTTGTCCCTCTTTTTCAATAACTGTTGGTATTAATGGCATATATTTATTATATTAATATAGCCATTATAGGTAAAATTGCCCATATTGTAAAGAGTAGAGCTTGATTTTTATTTTTAACTATTCTAATATCTTAGTGTCTACAGCTAATATAAAATAAAACCGGCCTTTTTGAGCCGATCTCATTTTTTACAATATTATGTCAATTATCCAAAAATTCTCGAAATTATCTGCTCGAGCTAAATCCTGGTGGATTTTAGCAATTATCATTGTTTTTGCTCTGACGGTCGGATTGACGGCTGGCGGAAATTTTTATGATGCTTTTGCTAAAAACCTAGCTAAAAAAACTAATAACATTGTGGTGTTACCTATAGTTAAGGATCTACCATTTAGCCTTGGTTTAGACTTGCAAGGTGGCGCTCATTTAGTTTATCAGGCTGATGTAAAGAACATTCCCGAAAAGGATCGAGCCGGCGCACTTGAGGCCGCACGTGACGTTATTGAGCGCCGTGTTAATGCTTTTGGCGTTTCTGAGCCGGTTGTCCAAGTTGTTCAAGGTTCGGCTGGAGAATATCGCATTGTGGCTGAACTAGCTGGTATTAAAGATGTATCCGAGGCGATTAAGTTAATTGGCGAAACACCGACTCTCGAATTTAAGGAACAAGGAGCGCAAGTTACTCAGCCTACTGGAACTAGTACGACAGCTGAAGTAGTTGAGAATTGGAAAAATACTGAGTTAACTGGTAAAAATTTAAAACGGGCAACTTTACAATTCAATCCTAATGACGGCTCGCCGGAAGTTTCTTTAGAATTCGATGCTGAAGGAGCGAAAATGTTTGAAGATATCACGGCTCGAAATGTAGGCAAAACAGTCGCCATTTTTCTTGATGGTTACCCAATTAGTGTGCCAATGGTAAACGAAAAAATTACGGGAGGTTCGGCAAGTATTTCCGGACACTTTAATGTTGAGGAAGCGAAACTATTAGTAAAACGTTTAAACTCGGGTGCTTTGCCGGTTCCAGTTAGTTTAATTTCTCAGCAAACAGTAGAGGCAAGCTTGGGTTCAAAATCAATTGATAATAGTTTAGTGGCTGGCCTTCTTGGTCTTTTACTTGTTTCTATTTTCATGATAATTTATTATCGCTTGCCCGGGGTTCTAGCAGTTTTATCACTTTTAGTTTATGGCCTAACAGTCCTTTCTATTTTTAAAGCATTGCCACTTTGGCTTTCTTTAGTTCTGGTAATCGCGATGATCGGACTTATCTATTATACTTTTAGCGAATTGAAAATATTTAATGGTGCGTTAGCGGTTTTATTTGCCATTATTGGTATTGTTTTATTTGTTTATGCGCAACAAGCAATTACCCTAACCTTATCGGGAATTGCTGGCTTAATTTTATCGGTTGGCGTCGCCGTTGATGCTAATATTTTAATCTTTTCTCGTATGAGAGAAGAATTGAAATTAGGAGAATCAGTTAGCCAAGCCGTTGAAAAAGGCTTTAAGCGCGCTTGGCCGTCAATTCGTGATGGCAATGTTTCTATTATTATTACTTGTTTGATATTGATGTTTTTTGGAACATCTTCAATTAAAGGATTCGGAACAACTTTATTTATTGGCGTCGCCGTTTCTTTGTTTAGTGCGATCGTAGTTACCCATACCTTATTTGTTCTTATTTTAGGCGACTGGCTTGAAAAGAGAACTTGGTTACTAGGTGTTAGAAGAAAAAAAGTTGAGGAAAATAAATAATAATAATTAAAAATATGATTTATCGGATTATCCAACATAGAAAAATCTTTCTAACGATATCGAGTCTTGCCGTAGTCGCCTCAATTTTAGCTTTATTCTTTTGGGGTTTAAATTTTGGAATTGATTTCACTGGCGGGAGTTTAATGGAAGTTCAGTTTACAAATTATCAACCGAGTATTACTGAAGTTCAGGATAGTCTTAAGGATGTCGATCTTCATGGCTTAGTTATTCAGCCAACCGAGAATTCAGTTATCTTACGTTTTAAAGAAAACTCAGAAAGCGTTCACCAAGCTATCGAAGCTAAGTTACAAGATTTAGTTAAAAGCAAAAAAGACGCTAGTTACAAAGAGCTGCAGTTCAACGCCGTCGGCGCCTCGGTTGGTGCGGAACTTAAGAGTAAATCTTTTAATGCAACTGCTCTCGTCTTTATCATGATTATCTTGTACATTTCCTGGGCTTTTA
>JBBRSQ010000037.1:0-6127 GCA_038245255.1 Patescibacteria group bacterium
AAAATTGGTAAAGCAACCGAATTAACAGGTAAAGACCATAAATTTTATCGATTTTTGGAAATTTTGCCTGGTTTTTTGTCGATTTTTACTTTAGTCATCCTTTTTGTCCTTTCTTATTTTAAACCGGTCTGGGTAGCGTATTTTATTATTGCTTTTGACGTATATTGGCTATTATTAGTAATTTATATAGCCATTTTTTTAATTAGCTCATATCGTAAATTAAATCAGGGCCTAGCGACTGATTGGAAGGATAAGTGTCTACGCCTTGAAAAAGGTCAGTTTCAGGACAAAGACTTAAAAGAAGTGGCGCTAGACTCACTGGCTCATCAAGGTGTCGCCTGGACAGAGCTTTGGCAATTAATCGTGCTTCCGACCAGTTTTGAGAGTGTGGAGATTATACGTAGTTGTCTACTAGCTTTAGTTAATGACGGTTATCCGACGGAGCGCATGATCGTTAACTTAGCCATGGAAGAAAGAGCCGGTGAAGAAGCACATGCGCGCGCGGAAATAATTCGCCAAGAATTTGGCGATAAATTTAGAAATTTAATTATTACTTGGCATCCAGATGGTATTGTTGGCGAACTTAAAGGTAAAGGAGCAAATCAAGCCTGGGGAATTAGAGTCGTATGTCGAGAAATAATTGAGAAAGAGAATTTAGATCAAAATAAAATATTAGTTAGCGTTTTTGATATTGATACAATTATTCAAGCCGGATATTTTTTCGCTTTAACATATAAGTTTTTAAGCGTGACCGCTCCATATCGCGCTAGTTACCAGCCGATCCCGGTTTATCATAATAATATTTGGGATTCGCCCTTCTTCTCGCGTCTCGCGGCGTCGTCAAATACTTTTTGGCAAATGGTCATGCAAATTCGCCAAGAAAGTTTGGTTACCTATTCATCACATTCAATGACTTATGTTGCACTGCGTGAAATCGGTTTTTGGTCGACGACGATGGTTAGCGAGGACTCGCGAATATTTTGGCATTGTTTATTACATTATGACGGTGACTATCGCGTTGAACCTTTATATTATAAAGTATCAATGGATGTCACTCATGACAAAAGTATTTGGCGAACTGCCAAAAGTTTATATAAACAACAACGTCGCTGGGCCTGGGGCGCAGAAAATATTCCTTATTTAATTTTTAATACTACTAAACGCTGGAAAACAGTTAACCGGGGAAAATTAATTGGCCATATTTCTATTCAAGTTTACGGATTTTGGTCTTGGGCAACGAATGCTTTAATTATTGCCGTAATTGGCTGGATGCCGATGTTAATTGGTGGTGATCGCTTTAACTCAACTGTCTTGTCTGGAAACTTACCAAGTATTAGTTCTAATTTAATGAATGTAGCACTAGTTGGTTTAATATTATCAGCCGTGATTTCTTCTTTATTATTACCGGAAAGACCACGAAAATATACGGCTTGGAAAAATATTAAAATGATTATTGAATGGGTTTTTGTACCAGTAGTAATTATTCTTTTTGGAGCCATCCCTTGTTTAGATGCTCAGATTAGATTAATGCGTGGAAAGTATATGGGTTTTTGGATAACACCGAAGTCAAGATAAAGCGAATATTAGCATTGAAAAAAAATAATATTAAAGAATATTTTTAAAAACCAAACCATAATAAGTTTGGTTTTTTACTATTAAAATTTATGCTATAATAGATAGCGATGGAAAGACGTAAAATTCATCCTCGTGTTCTTAGTGCGGGGCAAGTATCAAAACCAAATAACTTTTTTTATCGTCTGTTTTCAAGCCAGCGTTTTTTAGCGATTGTTGGTTTAGTTTTTTTGCTATTAATTATTTTTCCTTTGGCAAAAACATACACGCAGAAACGCTTAGTTGAAAATGAAATTAACGATGTAAAAAAAGAGATTAGTGATTTTGAGAGCACTAATCAAGAGTTGAAGGATATGATCACTTATTTGCAATCCGATCAATCTTTAGAAGAGCAGGCCCGTCTTAATTTAAATTTAAAGAAGCCTGGGGAGACGGTAATAGTTATTGAAGCGCAAAAAAGTTCAAGCACTAGCTCGGAAATAAATAAAACCACCATTAAGGAAAGTAACTTCATTAAATGGTGGCATTATTTCTTTGATAAAAATTGAGCCGAAGAGGGGATTCGGACCCCTGACCTACGCGTTACGAGTGCGTTGCTCTACCAACTGAGCTACTTCGGCGCTTTTGAGCGGGTAAGCGGAATCGGACCGCCTTCCTCAGCTTGGGAAGCTGATGTAATAACCATTATACGATACCCGCAAACAAGTATATTATAAACGTAAGTAGTTCTATTAGTCAATCAGAATTAAATAAATTATTATGAATAAATTACGCAAACTTTTAGTCATTGGTGTAATAATAATCACTGCTTTTGTTACCGTGGGCCTTGCTAGCCCGGCCAGAGCATCCGCTTTCGCTGGCGATCTAATTAAGTCGAGCGTTAGTCCGGCCGTTTACTATCTGGGAGCCGATGGTAGCCGTTATGTTTTTAATGATGAGCTTACTTTTAATTCGTGGTTCGCTAATTTTAATGACGTCAAAGTAATCTCGGCAGCTGAATTAGATGCTTTTAGTTTAGGTGGTAAAGTACTTAGAAAAACAGAAACAGATTCTGTTAAAATAACTACTGATCCACCAATTTTAGAAAATAATTCATCTAGTAAACTTATCGCTAATATTGAACTGCAGGCACCGGCTTTTAATGAAGCTTCAAATATCTCTGTCAGTTCCGATACAACTAATATTCCTTGGGAGTGGGAAAAACTTAGTTCAGCTTATAGTTATTCCTATAATAATCCGCAGTCTTACGATCCGAGTCGCCCGATAACTATTAAAATAAATTATTTAAAAGCTAATAATAACTATAAGCAAATTTTTATTCTGGATGAGTTGTCAGGAGTTTGGCGACCAATTTTAACTTTAGATGTTCCTGATAAAAATTATGTTACCGCCAAAACTACCTCAACTTCTGGCAAAGTTATTCTGTTAAGTAATCCCGGGATATTAACAGTGGGAACGGCTAGTTGGTATAAGTATAAAAATGGTGATTTTGCCGCGTCACCTGATTTTAAAAAAGGCTCAGTTTTAAGAGTAACAAATTTAGCAAACAATAAATTTGTTGATGTAACTATTAATGATTTTGGTCCAGAAAGAGTAAAGCACCCTGATCGTGTGGTTGATCTCGATAAAGTTGCTTTCCAAAAAATTGCTGATACTAGCGCTGGCTTAATTAAAATTAAAGTTGAGCCTTTGCAAGTAATTGTTCCAGTAATTAATAAAGCCCAAGCGCAGTTAAGTGCCGTTCCGACCATTTCTGCTTCTTCAGCGATAATAGTAAAAGAAAGTGATGGCCGTGTTATTTGGGGAAAAAATGAAAATAAAGTTTCCGCTCTTGCCAGTTTAACTAAGCTCGTCGCGATTCGCACATTTTTAGATTTAAAACCTAATCTTGCGCAAGTTGTTACTTATAAAATTCAAGACGAAGAATATAATAATTTGTATGTCAAACCTTGGGAGTCGGCAAAGTTAACAGTCAAAGACGGAGAAACATTAACTATTGAAAATTTAGTTTACAGTGCTTTAGTTGGGTCGGCTAATAATGCTGTTGAAAGTTTAGTGCGTGTTAGTGGCTTGAGTCGGGCGGATTTTATTTCAAAAATGAATCAAAATGTAAAAAAATGGGGCGCGTTAAATACAAAATTTATTGAACCGACCGGACTGTCGCCACAGAACGTGAGTTCTCCATTTGATTATGCTATAATAACTAAAGAAGTTTTTACAAATCCACTTATAAAAAAGATAAGCACCACGGTTAAATATACTTTTGCTACAATAAATTCTAAAAAAGCTCATACTTTAAATAACACCAGCCAGTTAGTTAAGGATGCTAAATATGAAATCATCGGCTCGAAAACAGGTTACTTAGATGAGGCTGGTAATTGTTTAATGACGAGAATTCAGGCGCCAGAAGGAAATTTAATCGCAATTAATTTTGGTTCAACCAGTAGCGCCGCTAGTTTTTCTGATAATGAACAGTTAATTCGCTTCGGTTTGCTGCAAATAAAAAAATAATTATGATTACTCTTCATAACGTTTTTAAATCTTATAATGCTAAGAGCAAGGTTTTGCGTGCGGTTAATCTTAGAATTGAACCAGGCGAGTTTGTTTCTATTGTCGGCCAATCGGGCGCTGGAAAAACGACACTGGTTAGGATTTTAATTGGTGAAGAGCGAGTTGACTCTGGTCAAGTTTTTATTGGAGATTGGGATATAACTAAAATATCTAAGCATGACGTTCCTTATTTGCGTCGACAAATTGGCGTAATTTTTCAAGATTTCAAATTACTTCCTAAAAAGACTCTTGAGGAGAATGTTTCTTTTGCGCTTGAGGTTTCCGATGGGAAACCCGCTAAAATTAAAAAAATAGTACCGAGCGTTTTAAAAATAGTTGGACTAGACGATAAAAAGAAGCGCTATCCGCATGAAGTTTCCGGGGGCGAGCAGCAAAGAGCCGCGATTGCGCGTGCGCTTGTCCATCAACCAAAAATTTTATTAGCGGATGAGCCAACAGGAAATTTAGACGCCATAAATGCTAATGAGATTATTGAGTTACTACTGAGAATTAATAAATTTGGCACAACAGTTATTTTAGTAACCCATAATAAAGAAATCGTTAACCGTTTAAATCGCCGTGTTGTCACTATGGAGCAGGGTCAAATTATTAGTGACCAAGCTCATGGTAAATATTTACTATAATATGTTATCTCTTTATAGAATTGTTAAATTTAGTCTTCAGGATATTACTCGTAATGTTTGGTTAACGTTAGTTACGATTACTATTTTACTTTTGGCACTTTTTTCAATTAACACTTTAATGACTGTTCGGGTTATTAGCGATAATGCAGTCGCCGCTATTCGAGAAAAAATAAACATTAGTTTGTATTTAAAATCTGAAGCTCCGGAAACAGAAATTATGGCGCTTAAAGCAAGAATTGCCAGCTCTGATAAAGTAAAGAGCATAAATTATATTTCTCGCCAAAGTGCTCTCGATGCCTTTCGCGAAAAATATAAAAATAATCAAGAAGTTTTAGCAGCCTTAAAGGAATTAGGAAGAAACCCTTTGTCGCCGAGTCTAACAATTATACCAAAAAACTTTACAGAATCAGATCTGCTTATCAACGAGTTAAAAATGATTGATAACCCAATTATCGAATCTCGTGATTTCTCGGATAATACAAATATTTTAGTTAAAATAAATAGTATTACTAAACGCGTAAATGAAGTCGGCTTATTTATTATTGCAATTTTTATTTTAACGAGTTTATTAGTTGTTTATAATGCGATTCGAGTCGCTATTTATACTCATCGCCAAGAAATTGAGATTATGCGTTTAGTTGGAGCTTCGAACTTCTTTATTTACATGCCCTATCTTTTTTCGGCTTTTATTTACGCGATAGTTAGTATTCTTATAGTTATTTCTGTTTTTTATCCATTTTTGAGTCTCCTTCAGCCATATCTGGAAACTTTCTTTATGGGTTATGATGTTAACATTTTGTCTTATTTTGTTGATAATTTTGCCTTAATATTTGGGATGCAGTTTCTAGCGGTTTTGTTTATTAATATTTTAGCTAGTCTGTTTGCAGTTCGAAAATATGCACGAATTTAAGTAAAATAACCAAATATCTTCGTTAAAAATAGGGTTGACATTTTCTCTATTTTTTAATATCATTTTGAAGTATTTGAAATATAGGGAATACATTCGGGGATCGTCTAATGGTAGGACTCCAGGTTTTGGTCCTGGCTATCTAGGTTCGAATCCTAGTCCCCGAGCCAACAACATTTTGGTGTTAACGACCGACACGAGTCATTAAACATTAGCTAAAAAACAAAGAAACATGGTTTAGGCCATGTTTTTTTGTTTGAGTCAATTTTGTAGAAAAGGACTGTAAATAAAGGAGGTTTTTAGTTCTAGTCCGAACTCTATCATTTTTTAGTATATAGGTTATAATATAATCATAATTGAATAATCGTTTTATAAAGAGTGCAGCGAGGGAACTAGCCCTAAGACCTGCCAGCAACCCCGGAGTAATCCATCCGGAAGGTGCTAATTCTAGCCC
>JBBRSQ010000038.1:0-6019 GCA_038245255.1 Patescibacteria group bacterium
AGTTGCATAGTTAACACTTAAAGCTGAAGCATGATTTCCATCGAGTAAATCAGCATTTAAATTTGTAACTAGAGTATTTGAAGTAACAGCAAATGGAGCAGTACCAATAGCTAACGTTGAGATTATTTGATTATTAGTTCTAATTATTCCGCTAACATCTAATTTTGCGCCTGGAGTACCACTACCAATACCGACATTACCATCATATTTAATAGTCATTGCGTCGACTAGCGAGCTATTAGTGTCGTTTGCACTAGTTTGAAAAACTAAATTAGCGCCAGTCGTTATGACGCTATCATCAGTTAACCTAGTATAAATTCTTGCTAAATTAAATGATTGCGTCCGATAATTTGTTCCCTTAAACAATAAACCTACACCAGAGCCATCATAAGGAAGTGTGGTCTGCTGTCGATTTATAGTTAACAAATCTTTCAAGTCTGTACGATTAACATTTTCAGTTTGAACTACTTCTAAATTAGTATTTGGATTAGTCGTCCCAATTCCCACATTAACCCCATTATTAAATAGCACCGAACTAGCATCCCATCCCGACCCATTAGATCTTAAAGTCTGCCCAGCAATAGAAGATGATGGTAAACCAACGGCCGAAGTGGTTGTCGCGACGACATTACCGGCATTATCAACCATGAGCAAACGACTCCCGCTACCAGTATAAAGAGAGCCACCAAAAAGAACCGGACCTAAGGTTCTAAATCCTTCAGTTCGATTATTATCTAAGCCAGCGATTGGATTTGTTGTGCCAATTCCTACTAAGCCATTATTATAAAAAACAGAGCTACCATTTTTTTGCCAGGCACCGCTAATAGCACTCCAATTACTAATACAATCCGATCCTAAACACAAACTGCCACCAAGAATTTTTACGGTATCGCCGGTTATACCAATATTTATATCTTTTGCAGACGCAAGTACCGGAAAACAAAAAATCAAGGAGACAAAAAATCCCTTAATAAAAAAATTAAATAATTTTTTTTTCGCCATACACAAGACCTTAAACCCGTACTCTCAATTACTAAAATTATAACATTTATTTATTTTAAAAACAACATTTTTTCAGCTAAAAAAACGGCTAACGCCAGGAATAACTAATCGCTGTTAAACCATCTATCCAAGGGGAATAGTCAGCGCTAGTATTTTTGCGCACTGTCTTAATTTGCCAATATAATCCTCTTGATTGCGCGGGGAAATTTAACTCTCGATTTAAGTTGGCGACCGTATATTTCTGGCCAGCAAAAGAGACTAAAAACTGCAAAGAATTTTTCATAGTGCCATCTCCACATTCTTTATTATCGCAAGCGAGTAGTCCTCCGAAATTAACGCTGTTAATTTCGCCCTTATCTAAAAATATATTTTTACTGCTTAAAACATAATCTATATCTTGTTTAAAACCATTATCTTCAAAAACTTTTATTTTAGTTTGGCCATTGTTCTCATAGGCGAGCTCTAGTTCACCGGCTTTTTCACCGGCGCGACATCTAACGGAAGCGGCGGAATCAGTTTCATTCAGAAGCGCTTCCGTCAAAGATAAAACCCCTTTCACGCTCTCTGAACCATTCTGCCATAATTTAATTAGCTTCGGTTTCCCCTCAGTCCGCGAACAAATATACCATAAGGTCTCCTGACCTCGATTCTGCTTGATAATTACCGGCGCAAAACCACCATCAGCAACTCTTAAGCCCAAGAAAGATTGCAAATCAATTATTTTATCTTTAGTAAATTGATAACCAACTAAATTATAGCCACCAAATAAAACAATATAATTATTGTCATCTCCCCCAAAACCAAAACGAGCCCCCGAATAACCAGCTCGAGAAATAAAATTGAGTGATTTATTAGTATCTAAATTAGAAAAAGTTTTGCCGTTATATCGATAGGCGATCCCCCGTTCTTCTTCTCCAGCTTTAAAAACAATTCCGACTAGCCAATCATTTTTTAAAGGATAGAGAGAAATATTTACTATCTCTTTTCCTTTAAACTCACTCGGTAAACTTAAATTTTTATTTTTGTAAATTATATTTTTCCCTTCTACTTTTAAACAGCCACTCTTTAAACAATACTCTTCATTAAAATCAGGAAAGGACCAATCGGCGGCAGTCAGACCACAATTTTTATCAGAACAGACATCGCCATTTTGCCAAGTATAAAGCGGTAAAAAAGAATAAGCGGTACTTACGCGATCATAATAAAAAGTCGTTTGGCTTGAGTTAATTGATAAATCATTTGCGAAATGATCTCCGAAGACATTATATTTAAGTGTTTTTTCAGCGCTTTTTTCTAAAACTTTATTATTAATAACTCGAGTAATTCCCGAAGGCAAATTTCGCCTATCTTGAAAAATTAATAAAAAAAGAACCGCAATAATAATTACGGTTAGCAAAATCAATAATAATAAGCGGCGCTGCTTTTTAAACTTTTCCAAAAAAATAATTAATTTTTTTCGAGGAGTTGGCATTAGATATACTTAATTATTTAATTGAATTATTGAACAATCATTTTCCCTGTTTGACCCGATCGATTAGGCATATCTTGATGAAACGTATATTCACCCAATTGCGTTGGCGCGTTAAAAGTTTTAGCCATTGTATAACCACTTGGCACCGGTATTTCTAAAGACGAAAGCGTAATGTCGTCGAAAATTAAACGTGATCCGACACCATCGGCCGTTAAAACTAAAGTAACTGGTTGACCAGCCTTAACTCTAAATTCGCTTGGTCTAAAACCGTTCGCATCAGCCGTTAATTTAACCGACGCCTCTGGAATTTTATCTTTAGCAATTGGCGCACTTAAACGCGGGGCCGCGTCAGTCATCGGCTTAGCATCATTTACAACGACCGTTCCCTTATCATTAACAACTTTATTTTCTAAGTTAATAATGTTTGCTCCCGCCACTTCTGATGAGGCGGTTTCTGTAATATTATTATTTGGACTTACTTCATTAGCCGGAGCTTCGTTTATAGCTTCAGTAATAACATTATTATTATTTTGCGCTGGCCCTTGACCGCTGCTTAAAATTAATACTGAAAAAATAATAATTAATAATACTAAAAAAACACCGATCACAATAAGCGTTCTTAGGGCACCTAGATTTTTTTTAGATGCGTTTAAATTTTTTGGGGCTGCATTCATAGTTTTAAGTTTATTTAACAATCATTTTCCCGGTTTCGCTACTATGTCCAATAATATCATTTTTAAAAATATATTCGCCCGGATCAAGCGGCGCTTTAAAAGTCACATAACGAGTTTCGCCCGCGCCGCAACCTAAGGAAGTGGCGGGCATTTTCGGACTATAAAAAGTTAAAACTACGGGCGAATCTATCCTTGAAGTTAGAGCTAGCGTAATTTCTTGGCCAGGACTAGTAGTAAATTGATTAGGTTCGAAACCCTTAGCCGTACCAGAAATTTTAACTGCTTGGTTCGGCACCGCTGACTCAGGTACGACCATGGATTGATCCGGTATCGGCGCGCCCAAATGTAAATTATCACCATCTTTACCAGCATTAATATTTTTAGAATTATTAAGCTTAGGGTCTATAGCTGTTACTGGATTATTATTTATTGGAGTTTTATCTCCGGTTGTTACTTCATTTTCATTTAAAAAATTACTATTATTATCTGTGCCCGGATTAACTTTAGTGACTGCTTGAGAATTATTACTTCTTTGCTTTAAAAAAGTAATAACAAGCACAACCACAAAAATTAACAAAAATACTTCCACGACAATTAAAATCTTAGAAGGCGACTTAGGCACTTGTTCAGAAGGCGTTTGTTCAGAAGGCGTTTGCTCGGAGCTTACTTGCGGCGAAAAAGAATTTAGCTCATTATTTAACATATTTTTTAAATTATTAGCTATTGATACCCTAATTATACAATAATTTTCAAAGACTAACAACAACGATTAACAAAAAATAGCACCCGTAGTGGTGCTATTTTTATTTTTATGTGTAGAAGAATTAAATAACTTATTCAACAATCATAGTGCCCGTTTCGGAACCATGGCCAGGAAAGTCACAGAAAAATTTATATTGTCCGGCAGTTGCGGGAGCTGGAAAAGTGGTCGCTCTAGTTTCACCAGGACGAATATTAATATAAACCGCTGACATGGCTTTATCGCTAAACGCTAATATATGAGACTTGTCATCACCACCAGTTAAAGAAAGCGTAACGGCTGTTCCCTTCTTAACTTTGAATTCGTTAGGCGAAAAAGCGCCATCTTTTATAGTTAACTTAATAGCCGACGGAATGTCTTTAATAGATACTGGCATAGTTTGCTTAGGAGCTTCTGGTGAGTTATAAGCAACGTCAGTTTTAACTGCTTTACCTTCAGCACTAACTACTTTACCATCTTTAGTCACAAGGTCAGCTCCTGGAGCTTGAGTAGACGCACCAACTAAAATTGGGTTAGTAGACGTTGTAATAACGGTTTGCGGATTAGCATTCTCCGTTGTTGTTCCTTGCTCATTAGTGGGGGTGTTAGTGACTGGATTTTGCTCTCCATTAGGAGTGACAGTTTTTTTATTAGTTTGCATAACGATCGCAATAATCACTAAGACAATGACCACGCCAACGGCAATTAGCATAAGCATTTTCTTAGATGAAGCAGTTTTGTTGTTTTCCATATTAAGTTATTTATCCTTCGTTTTAATTTTTATAAAATATTAACGAAAGAATTTTTTAATTATTTTCGCACTATATATTATATTATAGCAAATTATTAATTAATTTCCAAGCCTCCTAATTGATTTTGATCAAGTGCCTTAGTCGGCCACATTAACCAATCATGACGACGACCAATTAAGCGAAGCGATGCGTCGGCTCGCTTATCACTTCTGATATATAATTTTTTACCTTCAATATAAGCATACATAGTAGCTGATTTCCCTCGAGGACTAACAAATACTTCTACATTCTTATCACTAAAATCAACGACTCGGTACCAGACCCAGCGGTCACTTCCCTCTGATTCATTGGCAAAATCAATCACTGTTTCATATTCATTCCCCACTCGCTTAAATTCCGAAGCGCTAATACGTGTCAAATATTCTTCACTAACACCGCCAACAATTGACGAAGCATAAGTAGAATATTTAATACCGTTAATAGTATACAAAGGATCGATGGTATTAGCAGTTACTTTATTAACTATTAAAGTTGCGCCCGTCATATTTAAATTTCCGCTTAAAGCTAAGCCGCCATCAACTTTCAAATTTCCAACTAAATGAAGTTTCTCGCTTGGATTAGTGGTGCCAATACCGACGTTTCCTTGAACAATTAAACCATCAGTCGGAGCCGCGTTACTTAAATAACCACTACCAATAGAAGTATTACCAAAGACTGATAAGCTAGAAGCACCCGCGCTTAAAGAATTAATTCCTAATTTACCTTCAAAGAAATTATTATTAGCGGCACCGTAACCTTTAAAAATACCATTAATTCCCGCATTTCCGGATACGTCTAACGTATTTCCCGGGTTGCTTGTTCCGATTCCGACGCTCGTTCCATTATTAAATAGATTAGAATTAGCTACCCAGCCATTTCCATCATGTCTTAAAGTTTGGCCAGTTGTACCAGCACCAACTCCGCCCGTACCACCGGTTTTAGCATTAACATATTCAACAGTTGATAAGGCTAAGTTTTGCGATTGACCAGGAGTAACTCCAAAGGAGATAGCATCAAGCTGGGCTCCGCCAGCAACATGAAGTTTTTGAGTAGGCGTGGTTGTGCCGATGCCGACGTTGCCGGCCTGAAATATATGCTGTGTCATTGAGGCATTACCATAGACTGCTTGATTATCAGCAGTTGTATAAGCACCATTACCCAGTGCCATAGAGTTTACAGCATTAGTTTTTTGTGAGGCGTGAAAGCCAGCACTAAATCCTACAAAAGTATTACTATTACCATCAATGATACTTCTACCAGCATTCATTCCCTGAGCAGAGTTGTAGTAACCTGTGGTGTTAGATTGGAGGGCATACATTCCCTGTGCAGAGTTGTAGGAACC
>JBBRSQ010000039.1:0-5847 GCA_038245255.1 Patescibacteria group bacterium
GTTCTGAAACCACCGACTAACTCAATTAATTTTTCTTTGAAATACTTAACATCTAAAGTTGGGATTTTAAGATCACTTTTAAAATAACCGAGATTGTTTCCCGAGTACAATAAAACAGAATTCTTGTAGTCAGCATTTTCAGCTCCTAATCTTTCAACTATTGTAATAAGAGCATCGGTTGGGGTTTCTAAATTAACATCTATAATGATATTAATTTCACCTTCATCGCTGTGGAATTTCTCGGCTAATTCCTGAGCCCGACTCATTTCAACACCGGCGCCGGTTCCGAAAACAAGAAATATTTTTTTCTTCATGACTAATTATTTTTTGGGTTTATTTTTGAGGTTTAAAATTGTTAAGGTAATGAATTATTATAGACCGCTTAAATTTTTATTTCAAGTCACCTAAAAAAATAGAAAAAGTCATATTACACGGACAAGAAAAAGGTTGATCAGATTTTGGATTGAGTTCGCTTGAGGTATATGACAAAACAATCATCTTATTGCCTTTAGTATAAGCTCTAACTGAGCTGCCCGGTCCATCCGCCATAAAATCAATACTACCTTCCCAGCCCTTAGCAACTAGTATTTTATCGTAGTAATCGGGAAATGAAATATCTACTTTATTATATTCACTATCACTAATACTTTTTGAATCTATTTTGTAACCGGTTAAATACATACCAAAAGCGAGTGTCGAAGTCGCAAACGGCTCGTTCCAGTTTAAACTCGGATAAAGCGGACTCACATCAGCAAGTAGCGCCGAGTCTTCTACGGGAATAATTTGAGGATTTGCTTCAATGATGGGTTGCGGCGCATTCATCTTGGTGCTCGAGGCATTTTCAGCCACATTTTTTTTCTCAGCAGTAGAAATATTAGCCGGAGAAAATATGTAAGCTAGTAAGGCAATGAAAAACAAACTCACAAAACTAATAAGAAAAATTTTTACCATCTTAGTCATTTCAATTTTTTTAGACATATTATTTTAATAATTTTTTAACTTTTAGTTCTTTAATCTCCGGATAGTATAGCTTCCCTTTTTTAGTTTTAGCAAATGAAGTTAATTTATGTATTTGTGCCGAAGTTTTATTCATTATATCACGAACTTCCCATTTTTTCTTAATTAAAGCATCAGCAATCATTGACCGGTGGCAACGCCAAGGTAGTACTTCGGCGCACATAATAACCGTCATTTTCTTCTCAGCGGCCTTAATTAATAACTCGAGAGCGGCCGAAAACTCTTCGCTTTGCATATAGTCAGCATAACCGCGAAAAGACGCATTTCTCCAGCCGACGTTAATAGAATCTTTTTTTGTTGACCTTAAGCCGCCTAAACCTTCATTGCGCGAATAAATAATTTTTGCATTTTTTAAAGATTTACTTAAGTTTTCTTCATTAAACTGAGGATTATGGCGAGATTTTGCAATTGTGCGGACATCAATTAGCTGCTTTATCTTATAAGTTTTTATCAAGTCAATAAACTCGTCGATAGGATGAGTAGAATGACCGATTGTGTAAATAAGAGGCTTGTTCATTTTTAAATATTTTCTTTAGGCGTAAAGGCACAATAGCCAATAGCGTCGCAGGCCGTCTTTAAGCTTAACCACTCCGATTCAGTTTTTATAACCTGCAAAGCGGTTGGGTAAAGAATATTATTTTCTTTAAATATATGATCGCGTAATTTGAAAATTAGTGGCTCCGCAATTAGGCGCAGTTCTTCTTTAAAATCATCAACTTTTAGTTCAGCGCCAACTTCGGAAAGTTCAAGTAAGCGTTTCTTTAATTCTCGAAGCTCAACATGTTCCATTTTCATTATTCGTGGTGGGCCGGAAACGCCGGCGGTTTCAAGAGCCGGAAAAAGAACTTTTTCTTCGCGTTGATGATGCGGTTCAGCGCCAATTAGGTTTTTTGCTAAGTCATTAATTTTAGTTAAGACATCAAAGCTAATCATTTCCGCATTACTGGCTTGAACTTCGTTATTAATCTTATCAAGTTCATCTAGATAATCTAATAAGGCATCATGCTCAACTACAAACGTATGAATAACATGATTTATATCTAAATCGTCCTTTATTGAGCCTAATTCCTCATTCATCATATCCATATGTGCCGAACATAAATTTCTTAAAGCACCTGGTTCGAGGCCATTATTAATTAAACTTTGTTCAGCAATTGATAATTCTAGTGGGCTAATTGTCGCTAAAAAATCTTTAGCTTCTTTTTTTACCTCATCAGTACTTTCGCCATTATTTAAACGCTCTAGAATTTTCGCTAATTTTTTTGTTTTATCTTCATTCATAATTTTATATTTATGTTAATTAGTAGAGTTATTATATTTTGGTGATTCTTCTTCTCGTTTTTCTAAATCATTAGCAAAACGCGCTAAGACATAAAGAAGACTCGATAAACGATTAAGATAAGCTGGTATTAAACTATTTAGCTGTTTTTTAGTGTTAGTTTGTAATTGGATTACCCTTCTTTCCGCTTTCCGAGCCAAAGTTCGAGCGACGTCAAACAAGGCACTTAATTTACTACCACCGCTTAAAACAAAATTCTTTCTTGGTTTTATTGATTTACTGAACTTACTAATAATTTTTTCAGTTATACTAAGTAAATTTTCAGGAACAACAATATCAGCCTCAGCAAAATAAGCCTGGCAAATAAAAAGTTGATTCTGGATATTTTTTATAATTTCTAAAATTTCCGGAAGATTTTTAGCCTCAACGGCACATAATCCCAGCCAAGAATTTAATTCATCTAAAGAACCAAGCACCTCGAAAATTGATTCACTCTTTATTAAGCGACTTTTAGATTTAATTAAAGTTGAGCTACCACTATCTCCCTTGCCAGTATAATACATAAAATGGAAAATTTTACGAACATTAGTTTAATTCGCAAGCCCCGCCGGCGCAAGCCAACTCTTTTTTTGCTTCGGTTTCATCAATTTTTTCATAACTAACGATTTGGGCAAAGTCCATATTTTTGAACTTATCGAGAAGTTTTTCGTATTCGTCTTTCTCTATTTCCTCATAAGGCGCGAGTTGATAGACATGATTACTACGCGGCAAAAAGGATAAACCACCAACAATTTCCCAATTCTCATAAATCCAGTCGGCAACTTCAATCCATTCATTTTCAGCTACTGATACCGTTACGGAAGGATTATGTTCAGTATAATTAAGTTTTACCTTTTTCCAATGCTCTAATTGATCAAGGGCATTGATATCGTGGCTGAAAATTGAACCTTCGGGCGCCTTAACCGGAAATTCAAAAACGAAAGTCGTGGCGTTAAGTAAAGACTGACCAACCTCTGGTTTAAATGGAACTCCTTGATCTCTTAACATTTTAAATAAAGAGTCAGTCGCCGAAATACGAACGCGGCGAATATAATAAGGCGCGTAACGAGCGTGCATACCGGAGGCGCAGTCAACTAATTGCGAAACCGTGCCTGACGGTTTAACGCAAGTAACACAAGATGAAGCCGAAATATTGAATTTCTGCGCGTATTCCTGGTTTACTTTAACCGCCTCAGCTTTTAATTTCTTAAGTATTTCAACTTCGCGACTAGCTTTTGAATCCCATTGTCCGGTAACGGAAACGCCTAATAATCTTTCGGCTTCGCAATTTTCTGTCCATTCTTTAGATAAATAAGGAAAATAAGTTAAGGTTGACTGATATGTACCTAAAATAGCCGCTAATTTAATTTTTCGCATTAATGATTCTTCAGTATCTTCAGCGCGAGCAACAACTTCCGTTAAATTACAAAATTGTTTTGACTGCAAAATAATTTCGCCGCAAGGATTAGTTCCCATTTGGCCGACAATAAATTTTCCCGTGATATCAAAATAACCTTTCTTTTCTTTTAATAAATTTAATCTCCGCTCCGGCATCGTGCTTACTAGTGAGCCGCGATTAAAAATTCCTCTTTCGCCCGATCCTGATTTAATTAAAGCAATCCATTCGCTTAAGAATTCCTCACTGCTCGGTTTCTTTAAATAAACCGCCGAGTTATTAGCTAAACTTCTTTGCGGTTCGGCAACATAAAACTGGCCTTGTTTCGCGTCACGAATTCTCTCATCATCTAAATCAGATAAGGAAATCATCGCGCTTCGCCTTACTCCGCCAGAAACAACACAATAACCAATCATGCAGATAATATCGTGTAAATCAATAGTGCGTAGACGTCGACCCTGACGATCTAACATTTTCGCTCTCGTGAACTCTAAAAGCTTTTGCAAAGGGTCAGGACCAGAACTCTTGCCCCCCATGGTCTTTAAACGGGCACCAGCGGGTCGAAGCTGCGAATAGTCGAAATCTATATCATTCCCGTCGGACCAGGTCTTCATGCCCAAAACTAGGGCGTCAGACCAGCCCTCTTTATCGTCAGGAATTATATGAGTCGCTAATTTTTCGCCCGACTGCTGTAATATTTGCGGAAATTTCTCGACATTTTGGCTCTCAACTGACCAGCCGACTCCCGTCCCACACATTGAAACATACATTATTTCGGCGACGTCCTGAAAACTCTCCGGTGCGACGTAAGAACAGTTATAAGCACAAACATTAGTTTTATCAGCCGCTTTTCCGGAAAACTGAAGTAAGCGCATTGAAGGCATTACTTCTTGCTTTAAAATTGCCTGTCTTATTTCTTCGTATTCAGCGTCGCTTAAGGCGTCCTTTAAATTTAATTTCATGTAGCTAATATAGCGCCCAACCGTTTCAATCCAGGTTTCCCTTCTATCTTCAGCCTCTATCCAGCGCGAGTAACTTCGATAAAAAATAAATTCCGCAAGAGGATTTTTAAAATATTGCTTACTTTCATCAGCTAATTTTTTAACATGCTCTGGAACTTCCCCTTTACTGGCGCGAACGTCAGCGCGCTCAGCCCGATATAAAATATAAGCTTTAGCAACTTTAATGAAACCATTTTTCATTAATTCTTCTTCAACTAAATCCTGAATCATTTCAACTGTCGGAATGAAATTCTCTTCTTTTGAAAATCGTTTAATTGTGACAAGATCGTTTTCAACGTGTTCGCTAATTTTTGTAGCGAATCCATTTAGCTCTTCGCCCACTTCTTGAAATGCTTTCGTAACTGCCAGTTCAATTCGTTCGCGTTTAAATTCAGCAATTTCACCACTTCTTTTTTTAATTTTTGTTATTTCAATGTTTTTATCCGACATAATATTATCAAAAGTTTATATAAATGAATTTAATTCGAAAACGCTAATTTTTGTTTGAGATAGCTTAGACTAAATTTAGGATTTATGACCAGTAAGCGATAAATAATCGGACTAAAGACAAAAGCTAGAGCGACGTTACCGAGTAAGTGATAAGCCGTAAAGAGAACTTGACCGCTTAAAGCTTCCATGAAACTTTGACCGAAAAAAAGTGGTCCAATTGATAGGCCAGTGATAGCGTCATAAATTAAAGTTGCATAAACAGCATGAATGGCGAAATTTATCGCTGTTGTTTTTCGTTTTTTAAAATACCAATGTGAAAACAGAGCTAATAGACCATAAGTTAGGGCCGTAATCCAAGTCCATAAACCAAATTTTCCGAGAATCACGTCGTATAAAACAATATTTAAAAAGGCGAACATAAATCCCGCTGTCCAACCAAAATGTTTAGCAAAAGGAATTTGCACCGCTAAAATTGGCTCAACATTCGGCGGTCGAAATGGTAAAAGTCTAAGCCCAAAGGTTAAAAGCCAACCGGCACTCATTTTAATCACGTCAAAGCGATTATTTTCTATCTTTTTGTCCATATGTTTATTTAAATAAATTACTATATATAGGGTCATATAAATAGTAAGACCACTACATATAGTATATTAGCAAATTTTGAA
>JBBRSQ010000040.1:0-5738 GCA_038245255.1 Patescibacteria group bacterium
GACAAGGCGTGTTAATAAATAAAGCAAAATATGAACTTAAACGAATTAAACATAAAAGAAGCGCGTCAAAAATTAGACGCGGGCGAAACTACGGCTCTTGAATTAACTGAAGCCTGCTTGGCGCAAATAAAAAAACTTAATCCAGAATTAAATGCGGTTTTAACTATTTGCGAAGACTCCGCACGTTTAGAAGCAAAAGCGGCTGATCGCCGACTGGCTGACGGCGAAAGAAATGACCTCTTAGGCATCCCGTATTTATGTAAAGACAATTTAATGGTGAAGGGAATAAGAACGACGGCCGCTTCAAAAATTTTAGAAAATTACATCGCTCCTTATGATGCGACCATAATTAAAAAATTAAAAGCCGCTGGAGCAATTATGCTCGGAAAAACAAATTTAGATGAATTTGCTCATGGTGCTTCAACTGAAAATTCGGCTTATGGCGTCACGAAAAACCCGCTAGATTTATTACGTGTTCCTGGGGGTTCCTCGGGCGGTTCCGCGGCCGCTGTCGCCTCTGATATGTGTATTTTCGCCCTAGGATCGGACACTGGCGGTTCGATTAGGCAACCAGCCAGTTTCTGTGGTTTGGTCGGCCTAAAGCCAAGCTATGGCCGTATTTCACGCTTTGGGTTGCTCTCTATGACCTCTTCAACGGATGTCGTCGGTGCTTTAACTAAAACAGTCTATGACAGCGCTTTAGTTTTAAAAACTCTCGCTGGGCGTGATGATTTAGACGCGACGAGCGCCCCGGAAGCAATTGAATCTTATGAGAAAGAATTAGCGAATAATAAAAATGAGCAGCCGCTCAAGGGCTTAAAAGTTGGCTTACCAAAAGAATATTATCTTAAAGAATTAAACAGCGAAATCGCTTTACGTTTAGAAGAAGCAGCGCAGAAATTAGAAGCCGCTGGCGCAGAGTTGCTTAAAGTTAGTTTGCCTTATACCGAATATGGAATTCCTGTTTATTATTTAATTACACCGTCAGAAATCAGTTCGAACCTGGCACGCTTTGACGGTATCGGCTGGGGACTAGCGAAAAATGAAGCAAAAGATCTTCAAGATTTTTATAAATCAAATCGCGGTTCCGGTTTTGGCGCCGAAGTTAAGCGTCGTGTTATGCTCGGAACTTATGCTTTGAGCGCTGGCTATTTTGATGCCTACTATAAAAAAGCGCAAGCAGTGAGAACTTTAATTATTGAAGATTTTAAAAATGTTTTTGCGAGCGTTGATATTTTGTTAACGCCCACAACTCCTCATCCCGCTTTTAAAATCGGGGAGCAGGTAAATGATCCCTTAGCGATGTATTTAGAAGATGTTTTTGTAACCGGGGCGTCGCTCGCCGGTTTACCGGCAATTTCGGTTCCGGCGGGATTAGTTATAACAAGTGATGGAAATTATATGCCGATTGGTGCGCAGTTAATTGCGCCGCGGCTAGAGGAGGGAAGATTAATAAAAGTCGCGAGCGTTTTAGAAAAATAAATTCTGCTCCTTCCGGGACTCGCCTAATTGTTTTAAAAATATAAAATTTTTAAAAACAATTAGACTCGTGACGAATAATTCAAGTACCTGGATTCAAATTAACTTATATAAATAAATATGAAAACAAACAAAAATGTAAAAACTATTTTAATAATTTTGGTAGCGATTTTGGTGGGCGTGCTTATATCGTATATTTCGCACCTCTCAATTTTTAAACTTTCTTCAACTAAAGTTGTGTCTATTGAAAATACTGTTTTAAGTGAAGCGAAAGCGCAAAGTTATACAGCGGAAAAAAATCCGAGCATAAAAACTGATGATAAAATATTTGGTTCTCGCGACGCGGCTTTAAAGATTTTTGTTTATGAAGATAACGCTAAGACTTATAGCGCCCAACTTGCCGATACTTTAGATAAATTAAATTTAGACATGTCGGGAAAGGTTGCGATAATCGTGCGTCCATTTATTACTAAGAGTTCCGAGCTTTCAAAAGAATCAGCGCTCGCAGTCGAATGTGCGGGAACTGATAAATGGATGTCGATGCGTGCTTTGCTCTACGCAAAAACAAAGAATTCTAATCTGAATTTCGCTGACTTCGGCGAATACGCAACTGAGATCGGACTTAATCAAGATGCTTTTGCCACTTGCTTGACTAATGAGGAGAAATCCGCAAAAATAGAGGAGCTAAGTGCCGAAGCGAAGGATTATAATGTCCAAGGTGCACCGACAATTTTTATCGGTGATGAGATGATTATCGGTGCTCGTCCCTATGGAGATTTTGTTGATTCAAATGGGGATACGATTGAAGGTTTAAAAACAACTGTCGAAAAAAAGTTGGTGAAGTAAGTGAAATCATAAAAAATTAATCGCATTAATTTTATCCGGCTCCATAATTATATGTGAGCCCCAGAGGAGAGTTCGCATAGTTGGTCTAGTGCGCGGACCTGGAAAGTCCGTATGTCGCAAGGCATCGAGGGTTCGAATCCCTCACTCTCCGCATACAAGATAAAATAGCCAATTTGGGTGTTTTATTTTTTTGCCTAAAATTAGAAGATATATGATGCTAGTACTTGACAATAGCAATATAACTACTTGACAATAGGAAAAAATCACTTTACAATAAGAGCATGATTAATAAGTCTACAAAAATTAGAGAGTTTATAATAAAAATGTTACCGGATCACCCTCGAGATATCGTGGCTTTAACAGCCACTAAGTTTAGTATCACGCGCCAGGGTGTGTTTTTTTATATAAATAGAGAAATAGAAAACGGCAATATAGTAAAGACCGGTGAAACAAATTCAGCACGGTATTTTTTAATCGGTGGGAATAAGGTTGAGTTTAGTTGTAAAATAAAATCAGGTTTAGAAGAAGATCGAATTTGGTCGAAATATGTAAAACCAATGATTTTAAAATATCCGGCTAATATCCAGGGGATCATTGCTTATGGATTTACTGAGATATATAATAATGCCATTGATCACTCAAGCGGAACAACCATTTATACTAAAATCGAGCTCATAAAAGATAATATTGAAATCACAATAATGGATAATGGTGTCGGGATATTTAAAAAAATCCAACAAGCCTTAAGTCTTGATTCTTTACGAGAATCAATACTCCATTTAGCAAAAGGTAAATTTACAACTGATCCTAAAAAACATACCGGCGAGGGGATTTTCTTTACCTCTCGAATTTTCGATTATTTTTCTATATTATCAAGCGATCTATATTATAGTTTCAAAAATCAAGATTGGCTTCTTTCTTCAGAGAAGAATGAGGGCTTTGGTAATGGAACTTTAATAAGTATGATTATTTCTAAAAATTCAAAAACCACGCCAAAAGAAATAATGGACGAATATACTGATGAGGAACTTGGTTTTTCAAAAACCATCGTGGCGGTTGCTTTAAGTTCTGATCCAAATGATCCACACGTTTCTAGATCACAAGCTAAACGTCTCATGATGGGCTTGGATAAATTTAAGACCGTGGTTTTAGATTTCGAAAGTGTTTCCTCAGTTGGTCAGTCTTTCGTTGATGAGATATTTCGTGTCTTTAGGAATGAGCATCCCTTAATAAGTATTCAATACATCAAGGCAAATAAAGAGGTTACGGAAATGATTAAAAGAGGAATACCGGTGTAAGCCCCTAATTTAGCTTACTTTTGCTATATCTGCTTTTGTGCTATTCTTTATAATTAGTAATAAATATTAACAGAAGATAAATTTAAGATAAATTTAAGATAAATATATTATGAAAGACGTTTACCAAGATTCAGTCGAACTTCACCGCGCTCATCAAGGAAAATTAGCGGTTTGCAGTAAAATACCGGTTAAAAATAAAGCTGATTTAAGTCTGGCCTATACTCCGGGCGTCGCTGAAGTTTGTCGCGTGATTGCTAGTGATAAATCAGAAGCGCGTAACCTAACCCTTAAAGCTAATACTGTCGCCGTAATTAGCGACGGTAGCGCGATTTTAGGTTTAGGAAACTTAGGCGCGGAAGCGGCCATTCCGGTGATGGAAGGGAAATGTATTTTATTTAAAGAATTTGCCGGCGTTGATGCTTTTCCGATTTGTCTCGATACTCAAGATACTGAAGAAATTATAAAAACAATTAAATATTTAGCGCCTGTTTTCGGGGGGATTAATTTAGAAGATATTTCTGCCCCGCGTTGTTTTGAAATTGAAGATAGATTAAAAGCGGAATTAGATATTCCGGTTATGCACGACGACCAGCACGGAACCGCGACAGTTGTGCTCGCGGGTTTAATTAATGCTTTGAAAGTAAGTAATAAAAATAAAGAAGAGGCAAAATTAGTTGTTAATGGCTCGGGCGCCGCTGGTTCCGCGATTACGCGATTACTTCTCGGTTATGGTTTTAAAAATATTATTCTTTGTGATCGCGAGGGAACTATTTATGAAGGTCGCTTAGATTTAAAACCAGCTAAGCAAGAGTTAGCTCTTTTAACTAATCACGAAAAAATTGCTGGAACCCTAGCTGACGCTCTAAAAAACTCGGATATTTTTATTGGCGTTAGCGCTCCGGGAGTTTTAACTACCGAAATGATTAAAACCATGAACGAAAAATCAATTATTTTTGCGCTCGCTAATCCGGTTCCCGAAATTATGCCAGAAGAAGCAAAAGCGGCCGGCGCATATATAGTTGCGAGCGGTCGCAGCGATTATCCAAACCAAATAAATAATGTTTTAGTTTTTCCGGGAGTTTTTCGCGGTGCGCTCGATAATAAAGTAAAACAAATTACTGATAAAATGTTAATTAGAGCGGCTGTTAATTTAGCGGCTCTTGTTAGCGAGCCGAGCTCTGAATTAATTCTGCCCGATCCATTCAATAAGGAGGCGGCTAAAGTCGTGGCGGCGGCAATTTACGAGGACTAAGGCGATAACGGTTAAGCATAATAAACTTAAGGCTGGTAATTTTTCAATAAATCTGTTAATCTATCTGGGTTATCAGTAATAAAATTAATGTTTATGGCAGAAGAAGTAGTTTTAAGATTTGATGAAGTAAAATTTGAATATCTCGCGAAACGCCTTATTTTAGATGAGGCTTCTTTTAGTGTTCGACGCGGGTCTAAAATAACTCTAATGGGCCAGAATGGCGCCGGAAAAAGTACTATTTTTGGTTTAATAAAAAAGGAATTAGAGCCGAAAAGCGGTCGTATTTCTTTTCCACCAGACGCGACTATTGGCACGGCTCGCCAGACAATTGCGCGTGAAGATTTACCTTTAACAGTTGCCGCTTATTTTGAGACGGCTTTTCATGAAGTTCCCGGAAATATTAAAAGTCGGATTAATAAGGCTCTTGAAGCCGTTAATTTTGATATTCCGCTTGATAGAATTGTCGGAAATTTATCCGGCGGTCAGCAAGCGCGTCTTTTACTCGCCTATTCTTTAATTCAGAATCCCGACATTCTATTACTTGATGAACCGACTAATAATTTAGATAAAGCGGGAATTGATCATCTGATTACTTTTTTAGTGATGTATGATAAAACCGTTTTGGTAATTTCTCATGACGCTGATTTTTTAAATTGTTTTACTGAGGGCGTAGTTTATTTAAATAATTTTACCCATAAAACCGAAATGTACGTTGGCGACTATTATTCTGTTGTTGAAGAAATTGAAAAGAGAGTGGCTAGAGAACAGCGCGAAAACGCGCAGCTAGAAAAAGCGATTATTGATCGTAAAGAAAAAGTTAATTTTTTTGCCCATAAAGGCGGAAAAATGCGTAAGCTCGCAAA
>JBBRSQ010000041.1:0-5714 GCA_038245255.1 Patescibacteria group bacterium
ATAAAATATTTTCGTAAAGAAGGGGGACTTATTTTTTTAGAACCGGCTAATAAGAAGTTTCCAATTATTTATCCTAAAGAAGAATTAAAAATTGCGGCGGTTGTAAAATCTGTAATTCGAAAATATTAGTTTGCCTTGAAGGCCAATTTTAAAATTTAATAATACATCTCTCAAAATTTAATATTACATCAATGCCTTTTAATTTACATTCATTTCCGCAAGCGATTTTACATGTTGATGGCGACTGTTTTTTTGCGTCATGTGAAGTTGCGCGTCACCCGGAGTTAAAAGGGAAGCCGGTTGTTACCGGACTTGAACGGGGAATTGTTTCTTCTTTAACTTATGAAGCGAAGGCTCGCGGAGTAAAAAGAGCGATGTCACTAAGAGAAGTAAAAAAGATTTGCCCCGACGTTATTTTTTTGCCTTCAGATTATGAAACATATAGTCTTTATTCGCTAAGAATGTTTAATATTGTGCGCCGGTTTACGCCGGAAGTTGAACAATATAGCATCGATGAATGTTTTGCCGACTTAACCGGTTTACGCCGTCCGCTCCATATGTCGTACGAAAAAATGGCGGCAAAAATTAAGGAAGCGCTTGATAGCGAACTTGGTTTTACTTTTTCAGTTGGTCTCGCCCCAACGAAAGTTTTAGCTAAAGTCGGTTCGAAATGGAAAAAACCCTCTGGTTTAACTATTATTCCCGGCCCGGATATAAATAAATATCTCGCTCAACTTACTGTTGATAAAATCTGGGGAATTGGCCCGCAAACAACGGCTTACTTAAATAAATTAGGTATTAAAACCGCTTTAGAGTTTGCGAGTCGTGATATTGATTGGATAAAGCTAAATTTAACGAAGCCGCATTTAGAAATTTGGCAGGAGCTTAGAGGCGAAATGGTTTATAAAGTAAACTCGGAAAATAAAGAGAATTATGCTTCCATTAGTAAAACAAAAACTTTTACGCCGCCCTCAAGTGACCAGGAATATATTTTCAGTCAACTTTCAAAAAATGTCGAAAATGCCTGCATAAAATTACGACGGCATAATTTAGCCGCTAAAAAAGTTTTTTTCTTTTTAAAAACTCAGGACTTCCGTTATCAAGGTTATGAATTTAAATTAATTAGGCCGACTGATAATCCGATTGAAATGATTAAAACAATTAATAAATATTTTTCCTCGGTCTTCTCGCCTCATAGATTATTTCGCGCTTCCGGTCTCGTCTTAATGGACCTGACGCCCAATAATTCGCGCCAAGCCGATTTATTTAATGAAGTTTTAATGGCGGAAAAAATATCGAAAATTTTTGCTAGTGTCGACGGTATCGCTAAACGATACGGAAAACATACTTTATTTCTTGGTTCAAGTTTTAAGGCCATGAACCAAGCTCAACATACTGGCGATCGTCAGATTCAGACTGAACGTAAACAAGATTTATTTAAAGGGGAAACGGCTCGAAAAAGATTAGCGATTCCATTTTTAGGGAATACTGTTTAAATGAAAGATAGAGCTTATTTATAAAATAAAATTTGAATATGAAAAAAGCCATTTTTTAGATGGCCTTGGGTTTGCGTTAAGTTTATTCCTTCTTTTCAATTAAAGAATTTAATTTTCTAATAATTAAAATAGAAACAAACAAGATTACTGAAAACAGGACGATGGCGTAAATAATTGCAAAGATAAATTTCCAGTTTATGGCTGGTTTTTCTTTTGCGATTACGTTTGCGCTTGGTAATTGAACATTAGCTTTTGCAAACAGGGAATCGTTACGTGTGATTTTTTTTAGTTCTTTGTTCCAAACTTTAGAAAGTAACCAAATCGATTCGCCATTTTTAACTTTTACATAGAAACTAATATCCTCTCCGCAAGGCAGATTTATGAAATCACCAGCCTGGATTAAGTTAAGGTTTTTAAAATTATTTTCATTCGCCTTTAAAGCTTCAGAAAAGTTAATTGTTCGTCCCGCTAGTAGTGAGCTGGAGTTTTCGATTTTTAATTGTTGGGAGTTTACTTGATTGGCGTCAACTATTCCTTCAGGGGTGAATACCCATTTTGGCGAAGAAATTCCTTCAATTTGCGCCTGCAGGTTTGTGTTTAGAGTTAGCGCTAATAAACAGCTAATAAATAAGATTTTTTTCATTATTTATGATTTTTTTTGGGTTAATATTCAGTTTTTAATGTTCCAAGTACTCGGTTAGCATTATATCACATTTTTATGTAAATGTCAAGTATTTACTATTTATCGACATATTTTCGCTAATATGATATATTTTTCTTAGTACATTAAACGATACTAAAAGAAAGGAGCAAAAATGCCGATAATCTTTATTTTTAATGTCCAAGAAGAGAAATACGAAAAACTCGAACCATTTATCGCCGATTTAAGAAAGGCAATTGCTAAATCCGATGATCGCCGAAGAATTCGAAAACGGAAAATTCCGTATTTTTTTCCAGAAGAACATATTGATATTGCTGGCTCAACTAACGGCCTCGTAATTATCATTGGTGGTTTATTTGTAAATCCAGGAATTAATAACGAAAAACTGACAACTTTATTTCAGAAAGTACATTCTTTGCTTATCGACTATTTTCCGAGTCGAGAAGTTAATGAATGTTTTATTCATACAAACATTCTTAAAGTCTGTAAGCTGGACATGCAAGAGTTTGAACTATCAGAAAATTAAACGTCGATTTAAAAACAACGAGTAGTCAAATCTGCTCGTTTTTATTTTAACTGATGTTATTTTAAACTCGATATATTCCTATTTTTTTGCTATAATACATTTACTATTGATTAAAATAATAAGCGTATGAAAAAAACATTGATAATCGCTGCCGTTATCTTAGCGGCATTTGTAATCGGTTTTAGTTTCAGAAAAGTATTAGCACCAACTATTTCACTTAATTCTCCGAAAAAGACCGCACCTACTAGTGATAACAATAATCCTGTCGCCTGTACCGAAGAAGCGAAGCTTTGTCCGGATGGATCAGCCGTTGGACGCTCCGGGCCTAATTGTGAATTTGCGCCTTGTCCAGAAATAAATTCAGAGCCAGTTACTAGTGCCACAACTACTTTAAAAATATATTTTGGAAATACTGATTTTAATCCTAATGGAATTGAATGTGGAAAGGTTTATCCGCTAGAGAGAGTAATTATAGAAACTCCTGGAGTTGCGCAAGCCGCTCTCAGAGAATTATTTAAAGGACCAACGTTCGACGAAAAAGAAATGGGTTATTCTTCATTTTTTTCCGACAAAACTAAGGACCTACTTAAAAGCATTAAAATTGAAATGGGAATTGCTTATGTAAATTTAAATGATCCGCGGCTAATTATTCCTAATGCGAGCGCAAGTTGCGGCAGTGCTAATTTTTTGGGCGAAATGCAAACAACCCTTAAGCAATTTTCAAGTATTAAAACGATAATTTTTGCAATTGACGGGAAGCCAGCTACCTTCTATGACTGGTTGCAAATTGGCTGCCCAAAAGATAGTAAGCCTGGAAATATTTGTGACGAAACTCCTTTTAAATAAATAATCGTTTTAAATAAATAATCGTTAAATTTTTTAATTATAAAATTATGAAAAAAACTCAAGTGTTTCTTATTAGTCTCGGAATTTTGGCACTATGTGCCATTGTCGTCGTTGCCCTCGTAATGACTAACAAAAGTAATGAACAGGATCGTTTTTCAGTGCTTGGTTCAGGAACGGTTTACGCTAAAGCTGATATTGCTAATATCCAGGTTGGTTTAAAAACCGGCGCTAAAAAAACAGCAGCTGAAGCAACTGTTGAAAGTACAAATAAAATGAATGAAATCGTAGCTGAACTTAAGAAATTGGACATTGATGAAAAAGATATTAAAACAACTGATTATAATTTAAACCCAGTTTATAATTATACTAATGATCGCGGCCAAGAATTAATCGGTTACGAAGTAACTCAGAATATGTCAGTAAAAGTAAGAGACTTAAGTAAAATTGGTGATGTGATTTCGAAAACAACTGAAAAGGGTGCGAATCAAATCGGTAACATTAGCTTCACTATTGATGATGAATTTGATTTAAAGAATCAAGCTCGTGAATTAGCAATTAAAAAAGCGCAAGAAAAAGCAGTCATGATTGCAAAACAATCAGGAATGAAGCTAGGTAGAATTAAAAGCGTTTTCGAAAACTCTGATTCAACTCCACCGCCAATGTTTAATTATACCAACGCTAAAATGGATCTGATGGCCGGCTCTGAAGCCTCGATTCCGGCGCCTAGCATTCAATCAGGACAGAATGAAATTAAAGTTGAAGTCACTCTAGTTTACGAAGTAAAATAAAAAATAATAATTTAAGTATTGACGAAGCCTTACTTAATGCTTTAAGCTTAGAGCAGTCATTTAAGAATGGCTGACTAGATACATTAAAGAAAATATTTAAATATGGCTAAAAATACTTGGGGGGCGAAATTAAAGAGAACTCTGACGTCGGTTTTACCGGTCGCTAAAAATAGAGAAGGAGAATGTCTAAATTGTGGTAAGTGCTGCCATTTGCCAACTCGATGTATTTTTCTTAGAGATAAAGAAGACGGAACGACATATTGCTCAATTTATAAGATTCGTCCCTTAAACTGTCGTAAATATCCGCGCACGGAAAGTGAATTTTTAACCCAAGATACCTCTGGCTACTCGTTTAAAAAGAAAGAAAAAAAATAAAGCACGAGAAAAATAAAAAAATGGAGCCAATTTCTGGGCTCTATTTTTTAAATAAAAAAATTCTCTTTCTTATGCGATTTTAATAATTTTAAATTCGAGCTCACGGTCGGCTAATTTTATTTTAACAACTTCGCCAACTGCGCGCCCAAGTAGAGCCGCGCCAATCGGAGAATTACGCGAAATAATTCCCGTTGTCGGATCAGTTTCACTCGAGCCGAGAATTGTATAGGTTTTTTCTTTGCCTTTACTTTCAATTGTCACGTGATGACCGATTTGAACGATAGCGATATTTTTACTAGGATGAAAAATAACGGCATTCTTTAAATGATCTTCAATATCGAGAATGCGCTGATTAATTCCGCGGAGGCGTCCTTTAGCGACTTGATAGCCAACATTTTCAGAAAAATCACCCATTTCCGCGAGTCGCTTAACCTCTTCTGATTCGCGCGGTCGAGTGACGGTTTTTAAGCGCTCTAATTTATTTTTGAGTTCGATAAATTTAGATTCGGTTAAATACGGATCTGGTTTGGGTTTTACATAGGTTTCTTTACGACGATGGGGAACTTGCATAAATTTAAATATGGCTTAATTATAGGGAATTTACGTGTTAAAGTCAAAGCTCGAGCCTAAAAATATTTAAGCCGAAAGTGACAAATTTTTGCTTATGTTGCAAATTTAGTATAAAGAGTTTAAGATAAAATTATAAAGATTCTTTAACAAATTAATCAGTAAAAACTTGTATAAACCTAAATAGTTAGACAATGAACCCAAACCGTAAATTAAGTATGCCCGTGGCAACTAAGGCCGCAAAAACATCCGAATTAGCAATCGTTAGAGTGACTGGTAAAAACATTATAGTAATCGATACCAACGTATTGATTGAAGATCCTGGTTGCATAACTGAATTGCGTAAAGGCGGAAATTTACTCGTCGTACCCGTGACCGTTATTCATGAGCTCGATAAATTGAAAAATGATCCGCGTGTTAGCCTTGAAGTGCGAAAAGCTGTTCGCGAAATTGAT
>JBBRSQ010000042.1:0-5585 GCA_038245255.1 Patescibacteria group bacterium
ATGGTTCGAGGCGTCAAAGACGTAAAACCAAGTGATACTATTTTTGATATTGGACCAGATACCATCAGTCTTTACGCAGAGTATATTAAAAAAGCTGAAACTTTAGTCTGGAACGGACCAATGGGCAAGTTTGAAGATCCTAGCTTTCGTCAGGGAACAATATCAATCGCACGTTTAATTGCCTCAAGAGCGGGCGGGAGAGCTTATGGACTAGTTGGTGGTGGAGAAACCGTAGCTGCTTTACAAATGACTAAGATGTCTGAATATGTTGATTGGGTTTCGACAGCTGGAGGCGCGATGTTAACTTATTTAGGGGGCGGGAAAATGCCCGGCTTAAGTAAAATTATTAGCAAATAATTGTTTAAATATTATATGCCAAAAATAAAAAATATCTTTGCGCGTGAGATTTTAAATTCAAGAGGTAATCCCACGATTGAAGTAAAAGTTAGTTTAGAAAATGGCTTAAGTGCTAAGGCTAGTGTGCCTAGTGGCGCCTCAAAGGGGGTTCACGAAGCACTTGAATTACGTGATGGCGATATTAGCCGCTATGGTGGTTTAGGCGTAACTCAGGCTCTAATTAAAATCAAAGAAATTATTGCTCCTAAGTTGATTGGTTTTGAAGTTACAAAACAAAAAGAAATCGATAATATTTTAATTGAAACTGACGCCAGTTCAAATAAGAAAAATTTAGGCGCTAATTCAACTTTAGCCGTTTCCTTAGCGGTGGCGAGAGTGGCAGCATATAGCAAAAAACAAGAGTTGTTTTCATATTTACAAACTACGTACGAGTATCTAAGTGCACCTAAGATTCCTGTTCCTATTTTTAATATTTTTAATGGCGGCAGTCATGCCGATACTAATTTAGATTTTCAAGAATTTTTAGTAATTCCTCGACTTGCGAGTGCTGAAAAAATGGTACAAATGGGTGCAGAAATTTTTCATGAACTGGCTAAAGTTTTGAAGGAGGCTGGTTATGATACTGACACCGGAGACGAGGGTGGTTATGCGCCTGATCTCGATTCAAGTATTGAAGCAATTGAACTTATTTTAGCGGCCGCGATTCGCGCTGGTTATAAACCGGGAGAAGATCTTCATTTAGGAGTTGATGTTGGTTCGTCGGTTTTGTATGAAACTAAAACAAAAAAATACATTTTTTCACTGGATAACGCTTATTTCAGTGCTTCAAATTTAATTGGTTTATATAATGAATGGTTAAAAAAATATCCTTTTATTTATATAGAAGATGGCTTAGCAGAAGACGATTGGGAAAATTGGCGAGATTTGACGGCCGAGCTAGGGTCAAAAATGCTTATTGTCGGCGATGATCTATTTACGACTAACAGTAATCGCCTACGACTAGGCCTTAAAGAAAAAGCTGCTAACTCAATAATAATAAAACCGAACCAGATTGGTACCTTGACGGAAACTGTGGATTGTATAAGATTAGCGCAGAAACATTACTATAAGGTAATTGTGTCGCATCGAAGTGGTGAAACTAATGACGATTTCATTGTTGATTTAGCAGTTGCTGTCGGAGCGGATTATTTAAAAGCCGGATCGCTTTCAAGAGGTGAGCGTCTCGCCAAATATAACCGTTTATTAGAAATCGCTGAGATTATTAATTAATATGGATAATATTATTTCTGATATTAGCTCAGATGATCCGCTGTCGAGAAGACCGCTAGTTTTTCTTTTACTAGATGGTTGGGGAGTAGCGGCTCCAAGCGAGGCAAATGCAATTACGTCCGCCAAGATGCCAGTTCTAGACAGTTTAATTAAAGAGTATCCAGTCGCCTTATTAAAAACTGAAAATAAAAATTTAAATTCACGTTATTTAAGTATTGGTTCCGGTCGTGATTTAGACAATGAAAATACTGACGTTAGTATTACTTTATCTAAAATACTAGCCAACTTAAATAAAACCCAAATTAAAATAACTGAAACGGAACGACTCGCGGCTCTAACTTATTTTTTAAATGGACATCAGGAACAGCGGCTAATGGGTGAAGATTGGTTAATTGTTTCTTCGGAGTCATGTGCCAGCGACAGTAAACCATCCTTAGCGCTTAATCAAATTAGTAACGAGTTGATAAAATCGATTAAAGCCGATAAATATGATTTTATAATTGCTGCCATTCCGACTTTAGATTTAATAGCTAGAACTGGTAATTTTAAAGCGGTTACAAAAGCCGCCGAAACTATCGATAAAGATTTACGAAAAATCGTCGCAACCGTTCTTGATAAAAAAGGGGTTTTACTTATTAGTTCCGCTTGTGGTAATGCCGAAAATATGAAAAGCATGGCCACAGAACTTATCGATTCCGAAATGACTAAAAATCCAGTTCCACTTATTATTGTTGGTGAAGATTTTAAAGGAAAAACAATCGGACTTGATGAACCTTTAAATAGTGACTTGAGCCTTTTAAGTCCGGCAGGAGATTTTAAAGATTTAGCTCCCACAATTTTAGATATTTTGAATATTCCTAAACCAGAAGAAATGACGGGTACTTCTATATTGACAAAAGTTTAAAAAATCGTTAAATTAAATAGTTAAGTTTAATTTGAAATAAATATAACAAAAAAAGGAGGCCCCAATGAACACTAGTGCAGAATTAAGCGGACGGGAAATAGAGATTATTTCTTTGATTGCTAATGACTTGGGACTGCAAATTAGTCTCGAGGAAAAAACCAGCCAAGCTGGACTGGATAAAATAATCCAGAAAATTGGGACTATGAAATGGAATCCAAAAGATTTCCATGATCGTGGTATTTCTGTTTCCAGTTTTAAGAAAATTTGTGCAAAACTTGGCGGCTTTAGGAATTTTGTTCCTAAAAATATGGCAATTTTTGCTGAGCTCAAGCAACCTGAAACTAACGGTCGCACATTTGTTGATTGTTGGTTTAGCCCAGCAATCTAAAGTTCAGTTTTAAAAAAAGCCCCTCTGTTAAAGTGGGGCTTCTTTATTTTTAAAAGATTTTTTTAAAATATTAACCAAGCAATGATACTAGTTGTAATTCCGACGAGAGCACCAACAACTACTTGAATCGGAGTGTGTCCGATTCTTTCTAGTTGTTTTGGATATGAGCGGTCAAGAAATTCATCTTCTTTTAAATCCTTAACCAAGATATTTAAAGTTTTTCCGTGCAGACCAAGATAGTTTCTAAGGCCGATTGCATCGGTTATAACGATCATGGCATAAACAAAAGCAACGGCAAAAATTGGTGAGCTAATGCCAAGTTTTAAACCAACAATAGTTACCAGAGAAATAACAACGGATGTGTGCCCGCTCGGCATGTCTGAATAAGCAAAAACGTCATGATAAGTAATTTTATGATGGAATGATCTTATAAAGACTTTTGCTCCTTGAGCAAGAGCAAAGGCGATAATTGGCGTCAGAATGTAAATATACATATTAAAAATCTAAATTTTGAACTTTCTTAGCATGTGTTTGAATGAAATTTTTTCGCGGGGCAACGTTGTCACCCATTAACATATCGAAAATTTGATCAGCCTTGGCGCTGTCTTCAATTGTCACTTGTTTAACAATGCGCGTCGCGGGGTTCATGGTTGTGTCCCAAAGTTGATCAGGATTCATTTCTCCTAAACCTTTATAGCGCTGAATCGTGATCTTTGCAGATTTCTTTTTCTCTTCTTCGCCTTTTTTACCTTTTTTACTTTCACCCTCTTCTTCAATTTCTTCGTTTTCTACTATTTCCGTGGTTTCACCTTCGTCCGTTTCCTCACTGACTTCAGCCGCTTCTTGAAGATTGCCACCAAGCTCTACAATTATTCTTTCTTTTTCTTCATCGCTATATGCATAGCGAATAGTTGTCCCTTTCTTTAATTGATAAAGAGGTGGTTGCGCAATATAGACATGCCCGCCAGCAACAAGTGGCGCAAAATGCCTAAAAAATAAAGTAAGTAATAAAGTTCTTATATGAGCGCCGTCAACATCGGCATCAGTCATAATAATGATTCGGTGGTATCTCAATTTTTCAAGATCTAATTGGTCATCGATATTTGTACCCATCGCAATCACCAAATTTTTAATTTCATTATTAGCGAGCATTTTATCAAGGCGGGCACGTTCAACATTTAAAATCTTACCGCGTAAGGGAAGAATGGCCTGAAATTTACGATTGCGTCCTTGTTTTGCGCTGCCGCCGGCGGAATCTCCCTCAACAATATATAGCTCACATTCTTCAGGGTGGCGGCTAGAACAATCGGCGAGTTTTCCGGGAAGAGTCATTCCTTCAAGCGCACCTTTACGTAAAATAGTAGCGCGAGCGGTGCGAGCAGCGAGGCGGGCAAGTGCTGATAAAACGCATTTTCCAATAATCGCTTCTGCTTCTTTAGGATGTTCTTCTAAAAAAGTATTAAATGTTTCTCCGAAAGCAGTTTCAACATAACTTTTCATTTCGGCATTACCAAGCTTGCCCTTTGTCTGACCTTCAAATTGCGGGTCGGGTAGTTTAACACTAATAATAACTGTCAGCCCCTCACGAACGTCATCACCAGTTAGATTTTCATCTTTTTCCTTTAGCAAATTTTTTGAGCGTGCGTAATTATTCAAAGTCCGAGTGAGAGCGGAGCGAAAACCGGCCACATGAGTTCCACCTTCGGGGTTATGAATATTATTTGCAAATGCTAGTAAGGTTTCATTATATTCATCATTATATTGCAAGGCGATTTCAACTTTACAATCATTAACGTCTTTATCAACATAAAAAATCGTGTCATTCTTAACGGCCTTATTTCGGTGTAAAGATTTAATGTATGATTTAATGCCGCCTTCAAAATGGAATTTGTATTTTTTTTCTCGATGACCATCTCGTTTATCAAAAACACTAATGGTTATTCCTTTGGTTAAATACGATTGTTGGCGTAGGCGATCTAAAATTTTACCCCAGTTAAATTCAAGCTCAGTAAAAATTGTCGCGTCCGGTTTAAAAGTAATAGTAGTACCGGTTTCTTTACTTGCCCCGACGACTTTAGCCGCTTTAAGGGGTTTGCCCATTTTAAACTCTTGTTCCCAGGCTTTGCCATCACGTCTAACTTCAGCTTTTAAATATTCACTTAAGGCATTAACAACCGAAACACCAACGCCATGAAGACCGCCGGAAACTTTATAGCCACCGCCGCCAAATTTACCACCTGCATGTAATTTTGTTAAAACAGTTTCAAGCGCCGAGACTCCAGTCGCTTTCATTTTTTCAACCGGAATACCACGGCCATTATCAGCTTCGGAAACCATTCCGTCAGCTAACAGGGAAACAGAAATTTGTGAGGCATAGCCCGCCATGGCTTCGTCGATTGAATTATCGACTACTTCCCAGATCAAATGATGGAGGCCGGCGCTCGAGGTTGAACCAATGTACATTCCCGGTCTTTTTCGAACCGGGTCTACACCTTCAAGAACGGTAATTTGATCAGCGCCATAGGCATTTTCTTTTTTTGGGTCTTTGGGCATATTATAAACAGAATTAAAAACAAAAAATTCCCAATATTTAGGGGTATTTTCAGCTAAATTTTTAATTAATTATCTTAGTATATTTTATCAAAAAAACCGGAGAAAGGCAAATCA
>JBBRSQ010000043.1:0-5557 GCA_038245255.1 Patescibacteria group bacterium
ATTGAAGTTGCTGTACCAAGACATGTAAGTCGCCTCATTAGGGAAAACATATCTTTTGCCGTCGTTGCCTAGGTAATATACAGAAGAAAGACCACTCATCTTAATCAAGTCACCTGCAGATGCAGAAGCTTGAGCAGATTGAGGAGCAGCGATGCCCGCAGTCATTAAAGCTGTAATTGCCATTACGCCGACAACTAGAAATTTGCGTAATTTATTCATAATAATTTTTAATTCCGTCTCAATGTCTAAACAATAGTAGTTCAAACAATTAAGAGGGATTGTTGTTCAACCGTCCGCCGTCTTGATTCTTTATTTTACTTGATCAGTAAATCAGTCGGAATCCCGCCTCACTAGTAAGCTTTTGCTTAAAGCGATGCTGACTGATCTTAAATAAGTTCTGCCAGCCGCGTGTTGCCCGCCTGCTGGTGAAAAGCTTAACCGATCTACGTCTCTTTCGAATTTTGAATCATTAGTGCTTCAAATTGAATAATAATAAGATTTTTAAGGATAAACCCATCTCAATCAAGAGATTCGGCCTTTAGCGGGGTTCATCAATCCACAAATAAATGCGGATTTGTTAGTTTAGCTCCTTGGCTTGTCCGTGATAGGAAGAGTGAACTGCCGGCCAGGAGTAACCGTGGAGGGAGATAAACTAACAAACGCGCACTTAAAACATACGTGATTTTTAATCTCTACTTTTTAATTATTTCAACAACTTCTTTTAACTTGTCCGATGCTTTTGTATAATCTTTTTTCTCAAATAGCTGTTTCGCTTCTTCTAGAACCTTATCGGCGTTTAGTTCAGAGGATGATGGGTCAGCTTCGGTAGTAGACGCAAGCACGCTATTTGCTACATTTAAAACGCTAGTCGCATTTAAGACTGGCGTCGTAGTGGCTACGGTAATTTTAGGATTAGCTTCAACTTTAATATTGGTATTAATTTTATTTCCTTCAAATAATTGAACGCCGTTATCGTCTTTACCGCTATCAGCAATAGTTACATTATCAGCTTTAATATTATCAGTTGCTTCAATTTTATTATTCTCGGTATTTTTCTTTGGGCTTAAATAGGAGATATGAGTCTTAACCGAACTAATCTCATCATTAAAACTTTCATTTAATTTTGCGACCTGATCACGATTAGCTTCAGTATTAAAATTCGGATCAGCTAAAACAGCGGAAATATCTTGAGCTTGACGAGTTGCAAATTGAACCGCTAATTTATTTCGCTCGTCAGCGTTAAACATCGTGTTAAGTTTTGCCTTCTCGCTAATTACGCGCGCAATATATAAAGAGTCATTTGGTTTTGCACTTGAAAAAGCCTGGTGACTAAAGATGCTACCGGTAATTAAAATTAAAACAAAAGCACCCAAAGCGTAAGCTGGTCGAGAAGCGGCTTTAGCGAGGCTCGAAAAGTTAATCGTAAACAACTGCCAAGCGCTTAGTTCACGAGCGCCGGAGTTTGAAACTTGGGATAATAAAAGATCCCGATTACTTGTTTGCCAAGCGGAATCGGGTTTTATTTTCTTTAGACTTTGTAGTTTTGTAATTAATTCTCTATCTGTCATACACCTTAATATACGGATAAGCCGTGAAAACGTTACAGCTTATCTTCCTCAACGAGTTGCCGCAGAGCGTTTAAAGAGCGGTGAAGCAGAACGCGAACGTTTCCGCGCGATTTACCGCTAATATCCGAGATTTCTTCTAAGCTTAAATCATTAATAAATTTCATAATAATGACTTCCCTATATTCTTCTTTTAAGAGCGGTAATTTAGCCTTAATTAGCTCTAAATTCGCCTCTTGATCGAGTCTTTCTTGAGGAGATTGAGTATCGTCAATTATCTCTATTTTATTATTTTCGTCGTCGAGCGAAGAACTTAATTTATGACCAGACTCGCGATAGTGATCAATAATAGTATTGCGCGCTATCTTATATAGAAGGGCCCGAAGAGTTTTACTATCTTCTAAGCTATTAGTTTGAATGTGATTCCAAGTCTTTAAGAATATCATTGAAGTAAGATCATTAGCCTCTTCTTTGCTGCCAATTTTAAAATAAACGAAACGGTAAATATCATTTACGCTCTCGTCATATACTTTAATAAAGGCCTCTTTATCGTGGCCTTTCAGCTTACTATAAACTTTTTTGTTCTTAAATTTTTTGATTAGATTACTAGGCATTGTGGATTTGTTGTAAAACAAAAATAAGGTTAAGTGATTTAACAAAAAATAACGGGAAAACACCCGCCGAGTACATAAAATTATTCTTAATTCTTGGTCATATCTTAGCATACTACGCCCTAATAAGCAAGATAAGTCTTTAGAAATATTGGGGATAAAATTAATGTTTTTAATGTTAAGAATTTAGTCTTGACTTTAATTTTAAAAAGATTAAGATAGTAAGACTTAAGTCCATTTAGTTATGGACTTAAAATCAAATCTAAACATTTTAAAAAACAAAGGCAGCATATTTGACAATCAATGAGAGAAATATTATATTTATGTCTACATTATACTAGACTAAAATATATTTTTTATTCTAAGTTAGCTTATTTATATTCTAGAGTCTACAATATCGTAGACTTAAATATCTAAACAATGGAAAATTTACCTGTTTTTCCTAGTTATGAAGTTAAATATCCGATTTGGGTTTCAGTATCCGAAGCGGCCGGTTTAGGTGGCGTTCAAGGAAAAACGATTAGACGAGCCATTAAATCTGATCCTAATTTACGTTATCGCATTGTTAAAAATAGATACCACATCGAACTTGGTTCCCTGCTTAGCTACCTTCATAAAAATACTAAACTAAAAAATAAGCTAAAAGAATCCGGACTTGGCCAGTATGTAAGTGAATGGCAAAGCTAAAATAGATTACGAAGTGAACTAATTTGACTCAAGCAATTTTACATATTTAGTGGAAAGCAAAACATGTAAAGAAATAATGTAAGAGTAAGCAAAGTGTTAATCAAAAAAGCCAATCTCATAGGGGTTGGTTTTTTTGTTGTGGAAATTTAGAGCGAATAATATGGGGAGTCTTTTCTTTAAACTTTAGAATATTTTCATATCTAAAATGTTACATTCTTAGGATAATTTATTGTAATATTTCAATTTATGGAAACTGAAAAAATATCCCTTTTTCAGGGCAAAGAAATTCGAAGGATTATTTATAATAGTGAGTGGTGGTTTTCGGTTGTTGATGTGATTGAGGTTCTAACCGAAAGTTCAAGGCCCGATGCCTATTGGGTAGCAATGAAAGCGCGCGTAAAAAATGAGGCTGATTTTCAGTTATCTACAATATGTAGACAACTGAAATTAACGGCATCAGATAATAAAAAATATAAAACCGACTGCGCCAACACCGAAGGAATATTCAGAATCATTCAATCGATTCCCTCACCCAAGGCTGAACCGTTTAAACGCTGGCTCGCAAAAGTTGGCTATGAACGAATTAAAGAAATCGAAGATCCTGAACTGGCAACTAAGAGAACTAGGACACTCTATAAACTCAAGGGCTATGACGACGCTTGGATTGAAAAACGTTTACGAGGAATCGCCATTCGAGAAGAGCTGACTGATGAATGGAAAAATAGAGAAATAAAAAATCAACGTGAATTTGCAATTCTAACCGCTGAAATATCTCAGGCCACTTTTGGTATGACCCCATCAAAATATAAAAAATACAAAGGCCTGAAAAGAGAAAATCTTCGTGATCATATGGACGGACTTGAACTAATATTTTCCATGCTTGGTGAGGCGTCGACAACCAAAATTGCCCAAGCAAAGAATGCACAGGGTTTTACTGAAAATCGGGTTGCTGCTATAAAGGGCGGAAAAGTAGCCGGAAGTGCGCGGAGAAACCTAGAGCTTATTGCTGGTGAAAAAGTTAGCACAAAGGAAAACTATCTAGATAAGGCGCAAAACAAGAAACTTTTAAAAAAAGGCTAACCAAAAGCGCCATTAGCCCCAAAACAAAAACCACTCCGGATTCCGACGGAGTGATTTTTTATTTGAGTGACAATTTTTTACTTACTAACAAATCTCAGATTATAAAACAGTATCTTTTACTGCTTTAGCTAGACGGAATTTTACAACAGTCTTAGCAGGGATTTTGATAGTTGCTCCAGTCGCAGGATTGCGGCCATCACGAGCCTTTCTCTTCACCTTTACTAATTTACCAAAACCAGGAACGATACATTCACCAGTCTTTTTTACTTCCTTGTAAACGACGTCTGCTAACTTTTCCATGAAGCCGGCTGTGTCTTTCTTGCTTAAGCCAGTCTCTTCAGATAAAGTAGCAATCATCTGTGATTTTGTCATTTTTGACATAATTTTGTTGCATGGGGCTTATCAATAAATCGCCAAAGATTTAATAATAAGTTCCATTATAAATGATTGTTATTTAAATTAATTAACAATTTACTTTATGTTCATTGGGGTTTTCAACAGGCACTTTAGATTAACCAATGTTTACTTGCTTATTATAGCACACCTAAATTAATATGCCAATAAATAAAGGGGATTTCCTTTCTGGACTCAAACAACTAACGCTCGATTATTAAATGATCATCAACGACCGCTAAAATACTTAGGTTTAACTCTGAGAACTTTAAGCGCCGCCCGGTTAATCTGATAATTTCACGCATTACTTTTAAGGTCGGTAATTTTTTCTCTTTTGATATAACGGGTGAAACTTTCAAATTTGCGTAGATGTTATAGACTCGATTATCTTTAATTTCTTTTGGATATTTTAATAAAGGTTTAATAATTTCTCCGGCCTGACAAATTACATAATCTATTTTTTTTTCTTTTTTTATCTTACTTAGTTTCGGCTTACTTTTCACTCGTATTTTTTCAGCGCGCGCATACATTGTTCCGCGACAAAACGGACTATCGCAAAAACAGGGATGATCGCCACCGCCGACGCTGGAATCAAATTCATAGTCAAAGGTGATTTCTTCTCCCGGAAATATGTGACGGAGTGCAAAAAATATATTATGCCCCTGGTACTCAAACACACTGCAGTTGGCGCTACAAGAATGATTAATCAAATGAACGCCAATCGCTTTTATATCTTGGGGCACAATCGAAACATTTCCAAAATATTCAAAAGCATAGCAGCCCTGATTTATTTTGGCGATTTCGTCGACCTCAGTATCCTTGACGACTCTGCCAACATAGTCGCCAATTAGTGTTCCCGCTGGGATGTGTTTTTTAGCAAAGACACCGCTCCCTTTTTTTACTGTCTTTTTAACTTGGTAATTATCGGCGGCAATTAAAAACATATCAATTTTTTTATAAAGTCTAAATTATTGATTATAAATTACTTTTTTTCAAATAAATATTGGGGTATCTTATCTAAATGCCAAGCAGCTTTCCAGTTGCAATCACCGAGACCGGCATTCCAATATTCTGACTTAAGCTCAATCGCCCTTTCCATATTTACTTTATTTAAATATTTTCCTCTATTACAGACAAAAGTAAAAAAAAGCATGATTTATGATATAATTAGTCATCGATAGGCTTAAATATCTCGATTCGCTTCATTATTATTCAGAAAAA
>JBBRSQ010000044.1:0-5307 GCA_038245255.1 Patescibacteria group bacterium
ATTTTACGCTCTCTCATGCTCGGTACGGACGTGATTGTTATTGATCCGGAATACGAATATAAACATTTGTCCGAAGCCGTTGGTGGAACATACATAAATATTTCTTTGTCGAGTGAAAATAAAATTAATCCGTTTGACTTACCGCGTTCAATCGGTGGGGAAGCGAAACCAAAGGATATTATTAGAAGTGCCGTCATTACCTTAAAAGGACTTGTGCGTTTAATGCTCGGAAATTTAAATTACGACGAAGATTCAATTGTTGATCGGGCTTTACTTGAAACTTACGCTAAAAAAGATATTACGCCTGATTCAGACTTATCGAAAATTGATCCGCCAATTATGGCTGATCTTGAGCAAGTTCTTGACGGCATGGAAGGCGGTGCTGATTTGGCTTTGCGATTACGCAAATATACTGAAGGGACATTTGCTGGTTTACTGAATAATCAGACTAATGTTGAAATGAATAATCAATTAATTTGTTTTTCAGTTCGTGATCTTGAAGATGAACTGCGACCGATTGCAATTTATACAATCGTTAACTATATCTGGAATGTTGTTCGTAGCGAAATGAAGAAACGTATTTTAGTTATTGATGAAGCTTGGTGGATGATGCAACACGAAGACTCGGCTAAGTTTATTTTTGCGCTCGTTAAACGTTGTCGTAAATATTATTTAGGTGTTACGACAATTACTCAAGATGTAAATGACTTTTTAACATCACCTTATGGTCAAGCGATTGTTACTAATTCGTCGCTTCAGGTTTTACTTAAACAATCTCCAGCTTCAATTGATTTGGTCCAGAAAACGTTTATGTTAACAGAAGGTGAAAAATATCTTTTGCTTGAGTGCGGTATTGGTGAAGGGATATTTTTTGCTGGTAATAAGCACGTGGCCATGAAAGTAGTGGCTTCATATACTGAAGATCAATTAATTACTTCTGATCCACGCCAACTACTTGAAATTGAGGAAGCTAAAAAGGATTTCGAAGAAAGTTTAAATGCGTCTGAGTCGAACTAATATAATTAAAATATATGCAAGTTAATAGAAAAAAAGTTGCAGCTTTAATCATTGTTCTGGGTATAATTATTATTGCTCTAATTATATATTTTTCTTTTTTAAAAAAACCAATAAGCTTGATTCCTAATGAGCAGCTAGCACCGGTTATTTCTGGTCAACTTCCGTCTGATACGGCGACCGGAACAACAACTCCGAGTGATATGCCTAGAAACTATCAGCAATATGATGTTTCTAAAGAAGCGCCTCATCAAACAAATGCCGATGATTTAGGAAAAGTTTCGATGTCGTTTGCGGAACGTTTCGGTTCTTTTTCTAACCAGTCGGATTATGGAAACTTTACCGATTTAAAGATTTTAATGACGAATAACATGAAAGAGTGGGTAGACAAATATGTTAGCAACTTAAAAACTCAACCTCAGAATGACGGTGCTTATTACGGTGTTGTTAGTGACGCTTTAACTTATGAAGTAAAAAAGTTTGATGATAAGGCTGGCGAAGCGGAAATAGTCATTGGCATGCAACGTCGCGAAAGCACGGAAAATATTAATGGCGGTCAATCTTATATTCAGAATCTTGATTTAAGTTTAGTAAAGGAAAATAATGACTGGCTGTTTGATAAAGCTTATTGGCAAAAGTAATTACCACTTTACTTATACTTCGGAATTAAAACTATGGCCACGATAAAGACAATTTTTGTTTGCAGTAATTGCGACGCCCAACATCCAAAATGGAGTGGGCGTTGTTTAGAGTGCGGCTCCTGGGGAACGCTTCACGAGCAGCTTAGCGACACTAAAGATGCCCAAAAAGAGCTCACTAAGAAGCTTGGCGGGGCGGAACTCATTGATTTAAGCCTTATTAAGGCAACGTCGTTAGAGCGCCTAAAAACCGGCATTGGTGAGATAGATCGCGTTTTAGGCGGAGGTTTAGTGCCGGGGTCGATTGTACTTTTAAGCGGTGAACCCGGAATTGGAAAGTCGACTTTAGTCGCGCAAATCGCGAACGCCGTTGGTAAAAATTATGAAACTATTTATGTTAGCGGCGAAGAATCGGCCGCGCAAGTTAAATCACGTTTAAGTCGTCTTGAATGTGACTTAAATAATTTGAAGTTCATTTCTGAAACTAATATTGAAAGAATTGTGGCGACAGCTTCTAAAGTGAAACCAGATATTTTAATTATTGATTCTATTCAAACGGTTTACTCTTCACTGATTCCGACTGAGGCCGGAAACATTTCGCAAATTCGGGCGGCGGCCGTTAAGTTTCTTGAGCTCGCGAAAACTAATGATATTGCCGTAATTTTAATTGGACATATTACTAAAGACGGACAAGTTGCTGGCCCTAAATCACTGGAGCATATTGTTGATACGGTTTTATATTTAGAAAATGAAACTAATAATAATTATTGCCTGCTCCGCGCGACTAAAAATCGTTTCGGTTCGGTTAATGAACTCGGTGTACTTGAGATGACCGGCGTTGGTTTTAAAGAAGTAAAAAATCCGAGCTTGGTTTTTGTTGAAGGCAACTTAGGAAATATTTCCGGCTCAGTTATTGGCTGCGTAATTGAAGGCACGCGTCCATTTTTAATTGATCTCCAGGCGCTAGTTACAAAAACTATATTCGGTTATCCGCAAAGAAAGGCCAGTGGTTTTGACGTTAGTCGTTTGCAAGTTCTAAGTGCCGTAATTTCAAAACGAACTAAAGTTAATTTAATTAGCGCTGATATTATATTAAACGTCGTTGGGGGATTGAAAATTTCTGACCCAGCGCTTGATTTAGCAGCCTGCGCCGCGATTATTTCTTCAAGCACTAATAAAAATTTCGATCGGCAGACGATAGTTTTAGGGGAAGTTGGTTTAGGTGGGGAAGTAAGAAATGTTTTTCGTCTCGAGGAGAGGCTAAAGGAAGCGGCGAGACTAGGTTATTTAAATGCAATCATTCCCAATACTGAAGTTAAAGCGGGAAAGTTAAATTTAATTAAAATTAAAGATTTGAGCGAATTAGTTGAGATTATAAAATAGTAAGCCAAGAATATAGAAGGGAAAATACAATTTAGACAAAATTAAAACGGGATCTATTAGATTCCCGTTTTTTGTTTTGCTTTTACTTTTTATCTTTTAGGCTCGGCGAGCTTGGCGTTTGTCGCGCAAACCTAATTTTTTTTGTTTTTTTTGTTTTTTTTGTTTTACTATTTCCTGGTTTAAAATAGTCTTCATTATTTCTTCGTTTTCGGGAAGGAAATTTATTGAACGAATACTTTGATAACTAGGGCGCCGATTACCGACATTAAAAGATTTTTCAGAATAAGTTGCAACGGTCATGTTTGTGCCAGCGGCATTAAGCACGACATCGTTAGGATCAACCATAATTTCGTTTCCACTTTCTTTTTCAGTGGCATTCATGAACTCTCTCATGATTAATTGTTTTAGTTAAATATTTAGTTAATGTACTAACATAAAACTATCATTTGTTAGCCATAATGTCAATACTTAATGATATTGCTTTAAATGGGCTACGTTATTCAGCTAATATTAAATTAAATATTTTCAATTGCTGATTAGTATTGACAAAACATATAAAAAGTGCTATAATTGCACTAAGTAGAAAAAAATAATGAAAAAGTAATATAAACCCAATTTAACCCTGGAGGAAAGAAAAATGAGTACTTTTAAAAGAATTACCGGAATTATCGCGTTGGCAAGTTTTGCTATATTAGGCTTAGTTGTTATGACTTACGGATTAGTAGCTTTTGGGAAAATACCAGTAAGCGATAACTCGACTTGGTCAGAATTCGCTCGCTTATTTGCTAATCCGGTAGCAATTATGAGTTTATTAGTAGTTATGGTTGGAGCAGCAATTGTTTCTGCCAAAGCAAAATAAACCTGAAAAAAAATTCAAAAACAAAACCCTTCATATTTATATGCAGGGTTTTTTATTTTGAAAAATTTATTACTCCAGATGTATCGCTTCTTCCCATTCGCCTAGTTTTTTTTTTAAAAGTGGGTAATTATTTAATTCGGGATCGCTAAGAATAAGATTAATTGCTTCGGCCTGCGCTTTTTTTATAGCTTCATAATCAAAAAGAGAAGCGATCTGCAGTTCCGGAAAGCCACTTTGGCCAAATCCATATAATTCGCCCGCACCTCGAAGTTTTAAATCAATTTTTGCCAACGAAAATCCATCAGAATATTTAGTCATAGCCTCTAAGCGCTCAATAGTCTTAGGATTAGTCATTTCCTCATTCGTCGGAAAGAGAAAACAATAAGATTGGAAGTCACTGCGACCGACGCGACCTCGAAATTGATGAAGTGTCGCGAGACCAAAGCGTTCGGCGCCTTCAATAATCATTAAAGTTGCATTCGGGACATCAACGCCGACTTCAATTACCGAAGTTGAAACTAAAATTTGAATGTTACCGGCTAAAAACTCACTCATGATAGCTTCTTTATCTTTAGATTTTAATTTTCCGTGAATTAAGCCGACTTTTAAATCAGGAAAAATTTCTTTATCGAGTTTTTCATGTTCTTTCTTAACTGATTTTACGCCGAGCTTATCCGACTCATCAATTAATGGGCAAACGACGAAAGCTTGATGATCATTTTTAATTTCTTTACGAATAAAATCATAAGCGGCGCTGCGCTTATCTTCAGTAATTATTCTTGTAATTATCTTTTTGCGATTAGCCGGCATTTCCGAAATAATCGACAAATCAAGATCACCATAAATAGCGAGCGCGAGTGAACGGGGAATCGGCGTCGCCGTCATGGAAAGAAAATGGGCTGTTTCAGTTTCGCTAATTTTTCCGATTTCCTCATTTTGGCCAGTAAAATCAAGCAATTTTTGCCTTTGTTTAACGCCGAAGCGATGTTGCTCGTCAACAATGACAAGGGCTAGGTTATTTAATTTAACGGTTTTTTGTATTAATGCTTGTGTGCCGATAATAATATCAGCCGCATTTGGGTCGGAAACTTTATGGCTATGAGTTAAAATTTCGATTTTTAAATTATAATCTTTTAATAATTTTGTTAAGGATTTAAAATGCTGTTCTGCTAGAATTTCCGTCGGTACCATTAAAGCCGCCTGCTTTTTATTTAAGGCAACATTGAGCATTGCCATAACTGCGACTAGAGTTTTACCACTGCCAACATCACCTTCAAGCAGTCGACTCATTGGTTCGGTTTTTTCTAAATCTTGAATTATTTCCCAAGCGGATTTTTTTTGAGCGTCCGTTAATTTAAAGGGAAGCGAATTAACAAAATCTTTAGTCGCTTGCTTTTGAAAAGTAATTGCCGG
>JBBRSQ010000045.1:0-5251 GCA_038245255.1 Patescibacteria group bacterium
CCGGTTCGCAGTTTTTTTATAACGGAAATTACTTTCGGAATAACATCACCCGAGCGTTCAATAATCACTGTGTCGCCAAGGCGTAAATCAAGGCGAATAATTTCATCAAAATTATGAAGCGTTGAGCGACTAATTAAGGCGCCGCCAACTTTTACCGGTTCAAGCAGGGCGGTTGGAGTTAAAGCGCCAGTGCGTCCAACTTGCCAAACAATATCATTAATTCTTGTCGTGGCTTGCTCAGCGGAAAATTTATAAGCCATCATATAGCGCGGTGCTTTTCCAACAATGCCTAAAGTATTCCACATTTTTAAATCATTTATTTTAACAACCGTGCCGTCAATATCAAAAGGTAATGAACTTCGTTTTTTTTCAACCGCCGCATAATATGAAAAAACCTCGTCGAGATTACGACAAATTTTATTATAAGTTAAGGTTTTAAGCCCGAGTAAGCGCGCGAGTTTATCGGCCTGATCGCGGTATTTAATTATTTCACCACGCTCATAATTTTTTCCATTAGCGTCAACCAGTAATAAATCATAAGCATAAAAATCTAGTTGGCGCTCAGCGGTAACTCGCGCATCAAGTTGACGAATTGAACCGGCAACGGCGTTACGGGTATTTGCGAGTTCCGCTTTTCCGGCCGCTAAATATTTTTTATTTAATTCAGCAAAAACATGTTTTGACATGACGGACTCGCCGCGAATTTCAATTATTCCGGACGCCACTAAATTTAAAATCTTTTTCGCATTTTCACTTGTAAGACCGAGCTCACTTAATTCATTTAAACTCGGAACACGCAATTTTAACGGGACACTATTAATAGTGCGAATATTTCCAGTCACATTTTCACCAGTCTTCCCGTCCCCGCGCGTCGCGCCCGCTATTAATAATCCATTTTCATAACGTAAATTAATTGCGAGCCCATCAAGCTTTAATTCACAATAATATTCTTCGTTTAGTTTTCGCTTTAAATAATTATTATTTCTCTCTTCCCAGGCGCGCATATCATTTTCGCTAAAAGCATCGAATAAGGAAATCATTGGTTGCGAATGAATCGCTTTTTTAAATTTAGATAAGGCGAGCCCACTAACACGTTGCGTCGGTGAATCAGGCGTTATTAAATCTGGAAATTCAGTTTCAAGGCGAAACAATTCCATTTTTAAACTATCAAGCGCCGCCGGCGACATTGTTTCCTTATCGAGGACGCTAAAATTATAGCGATGAAAATCAATTTCCGCTTTTAGTTTATTAATACGAATTTTAGCTTCCGATTTAATCATATTTTCTCTTTTACCTAAGCATTATAGCATAAAATAACAAAAAAGCCCTGTTAAAAACAGGGCCTTTTCTTTCAAAATCAATTATTTAGCGGGAGTTGCTTCACCTGGAGTAGCTGCACCTTTGTTAGCGCCAGTTGCTTGGTTAATGAAAGTAACAACGTCGTTAACAGTTTTTGTGTTTTGGGCACTTGCCTGTTGCAATTGAACCAAAGCGTTGCCAGCATTATTTAGACGAGCGTTAAATTGCCAAAATACTATAACTAGCGCTCCGACAATAAGACCGACGATTAGAGGAAATAAAAATTCTCTTCTCATAGTTTTTGTATTATTAATTATTTTATTATTAACTATTTTACTATTTATTGTTTTATTTAGTAGGCGTGGCATTGGCGGCAGTATTAAAAAAATTAACGATGGCAGTTAGTTTCGTTGAATCATCAACGACAGACTGTTGAACAGCAACTAATTGCTTGTCCATACGATTAAGCGAAATGTAAAAATAAACAAACATTGCCGCCATCAGTAAAATCGCAATGCTTACTAGTAGCGGACCGACAAATGATTTTTTCATAAATAGATAAACGCATAAACAGAGTGATTTTTATCTTCACACTATTTATGTTTAAATTATTAGCTTATACTCATTATAGCAATTTTAAAAAAGAGGGTCAAGAATATTATGTAAAAAAAATTTAATTTAAAATAAAACGTTTTATATAAAAATTTTATAACAATACATTTAAAATAAAGATCTAAACCTAAAAATACTCGGAATCGCCATCTATTGACATTTACCATAAAATGTAGTATAATGTAGTTATCGACAGTGGATAAGCCACTTCGACGAAACAAACAACCAACGTTCGTTAAAAACAAAAAAAACAACATAAACCATGAAAAATCTTCTGAAAAATCTGTTCATGCTGATAGCTATTATCACCATGCTTGGCGCTTGCACTTCCTGCGAAAAGGAACATGTACCCTCGGTAACAACCGTTAGTGCTACTCTATCTAATACTGGCCAAAATATGGCTTCAATTACTGCCACCGGTCAATTAAACTCTGACGGTGGATCACCTGCTTCTCGTTATGGTTTCTGCTTAAGCAAAAACGTTAACCCAACGATGAATGATGCTAACACTTCAACTACCACCTTAGGTCCAAACGGAACTTTCACTCTTACTTTCGGTGCCCTTGATTATAGTGCTACCTACCATGTTCGTGCTTATGCAGTTAACTCCGAAGGCGTTGGTTACGGAAACGATATCAGTATCGAAACCATACCAACCGCCATTACATTAACTAAAGAAGCCACTAACGTTACTCTGACTGCAGCAACTTTAAACGGCGTTGTTAATCCTAAAGGAAAAGCTACCAAAGTTTGGTTTGAATATAGCGGCGATGAGCTTACTAAGCTCAACCACACTATTCAAGCTGGAACATTTAGCGACAACTCGGAAATAAACGTCAGCGCTCAGATAAGCGACTTAACAGCTGCAAAAGTTTATAACTTTACAGTTAAAAGTGAGAACATTTCGGGAGTAGCTGAAGGCGAAGTAATGAGCTTTGAAACTTATGCAGTTAGCGACATCGATGGTAATTTCTACCACTCGATAAAAATCGGTGACCGAGTATGGCTCAAAGAAAACTTGAGTGTTACTCATTATAATGATGGAAGTAAAATTCCTAATGTCACTGACGCTGATGTTTGGAACACTCTTAATTCAGCGGCTTTCTGTGACTATAATAACGACCCAGAGATTTCTAAAGTTTATGGACGTTTATACAACGCCTACGCAGTTTTTACTGAAAAACTAGCTCCAGCTGGTTGGCATGTTGCTAATGATGATGACTGGACTGAATTATACTGGTTCGTAAATACTGACGGAGGCGCACTCAAAGAAGTTGGCACCACTCATTGGGCAAGTCCTAATACAGGAGCAACTAATAAAACTGGTTTCACGGCGATTCCCAACGGTGACAGAACGTGTGAATTTGGAATATCAGCACAAATAAATACTTATGCAACTTGGTGGAGTGCAACTCAATCCGGAAACCTTGGGCATCTTTTATTTATAACCAATTTCAGTTCTGACTTTACTATCGACTACCTAACGTTGCCATCAAGTGGCTTCGGCGTTCGTCTCGTTAAAGACTAATAAACAAAACAAAAAGCAAAACCCCTTAGATTAATTTCTAAGGGGTCTTTTTTTGTCTAAAATTATTTTTGTTTTTAATATACGGTTAGGATTGGTCTATCTTTTCTAATTATTCGATAAACGCCAACACTACCACTAGCGGTTCTTTCTAAAATTTGAATCTGAGATTCAGTTGAAGTATCAATTCCTAAAGCTTCTTTTTCTTGGAGGTTCATTAATACAAGCGGGATCGGTTTTGGAACATAATATTCAATTCCATCTGAAACCGCGGCCGGTTTTTCAGCATTATTTTGATTGGTGGCACTTGAGGGCTGATGACGAGGAATCATGTTAAAAATTAGAAACGCAATCGCTACTAGAAAAACCAGAAAAATTAAAGAAATAAAGGTTAGAAGGTAGGGAAATTTTTTTTTAATCATATTTTTAAATTATTAATTATAGACAGCCGGCGTACCAATAACAATAGGGGTCAGTGATACAAGTGTTCTGAGTGCGATGGTGATCGCATACATTATTTAGGCCATCAGGATCAGTGGCTAAACATCTAGGGTTAACGGCGCCACAATCAGCCGAACAGGAACAAGAATCTTCGCTACCATTACAGATACCGTCCCCACAACTAGTACATGCGCCACAATCAGCCGAACAGCTAGAACAAGTCTCACTACTACTACAAATACTATCGCCACAATAAGCGCCACCGCAATCAGGGGGACAGTTTGTGCTATTTTCTTGAATCAATGAAGAACAAATATTATCACCACACCAAAGATAAATCCGATGCATACTTGGAATCCAATCACATTGATTTGCATTGCAAGCAGCTTCGGTTTGATTCGACCAGCACATTAAAGGATTTATGTTTATTTTTGTAGTACATTCTCCATCTAGGCCTCGGCTTGGGTCCCAAGTACAAGGCAAATAACTAGCGCAAGCGCTAGCAATTAAACCCTCGCAAACAGGCCAAGTACAAGCCCCATAAGTACAGTCATAAAAACAATTAGCTACCGTTTCGCCGCTTTCACAATCTGAGTTACCGCAGTATGATGTAGTCTGACAATCAGACGGACAATTAGCAGCTGTTTCTCCGAGGTTACCATAATCGCAAAAACCATCGCCGCAGCAACCTGATTTTAAATCAATCGGACAGCGATAAGCTTGATCTGGAGAAATGGCCGGACAATATATCCATTCAGTCGTCGCATACTTAGTCGGAATAAAATAAGATTTAGTGGTACTATTATTTTTAACCTTGCAGTTACTCTGACCAACGATAGGAACGGCTATCGAAGACCTTAATGTGCTCGGAGGGACGTTCCAACCACCATCTAAAGTATTAATACCAATCTGACTCTCGGCAAAAAATGGCAATAAAACCGCAGCACCAGCTAAAATTATAAAAGCAATCAACCCAGGAACAATAAATTTTTTCATAAATTTTATTTGTTACGTTCTAAAATTTCAATTCTCGTTTCAAGCGTATTTATTTCTTGCTGCTGGGCTTTGACCGCTTCAATTAAAGGCGCGACTAAGTTACCATATTGAACACCTTTACTACCCTCGACACCGGTGACTAATTCCGGAAATACTTTTTCAACTTCTTGAGCGATTAAGCCGACCGCCGGCTTCCCGTCCGCCTTCCAATTAAAAGTTACACCACGAAGATTAAGGATTTTATCAAGCGGGTCACTAATAGTTTTAATATTTTTCTTTAAATTACGATCAGAATTATAAATAAAGGAAACACCAGAGATATTACCGACTACATATAATTTTTCAGTAGGGTTAGTCGTGCCGATACCGACATTGCCA
>JBBRSQ010000046.1:0-5116 GCA_038245255.1 Patescibacteria group bacterium
CGAGCATTGAAGAAAAATCGCTTTTATTTGTGATTTCAGATAGCTGTTTATATGGCTCTTTGAATTAAATATTAGCGATTTTTTTGTTGCCAACCTCGACGTTCCAAAGTATCCTTGCCCGTCGTCTTTATTTTCTCTTTTAGCTCGCAAAACGACGATAACTCGCAATAAGGCTTAAAAGATTTTTGATTTTGTCATGTTCTAAGGTTATAAAAAAGTGGACATAATTATGCCCACTTTAATGAAGTTTTTTAGGAACCTTTGTTTAGGGCTTAAAGTATCTTATAAATTGTATAATTAGATACTTGACCATAAAAAGTTGTAAAAGATAAGGTTCGCAAATTAACAGTATTGCAAGTTGCAGGTTTGCACCAATTAGATTCTATAAAAGTTACTTGAGTCGAATTAATACTATAAACAATTGCGGTATGTGGTCCCGATGGTATAAGTCTCATTTGAATTATTTCTCCAGGCACGGCGGTTGAAATTAAAGCTGATCTTCCGCTCACATATTGTCCAGCATTCCAATACCAATCATTTGGATCTGTCGCAGTAATAGGAAGTGTTGTACAGTTTCCAGAAGCACTCGCAACAACATCACTGGCCCACTGTTTACAATTTCGATTAACAAATTGTCCATTATTTTGATAGGCACGTGTCAGTATCGCTTGGTTACGTTGAGTTTGTGTTAAATCGTGCCAAAGCACCAAAGTAGTCGCTTTTAAGCGCGATTCAGGCGAAATAGTAGTGGCACCTTCTTTCACAATTACTCCACCATCTTTTTCGCAACCATTAAACACTAAAACAGAAAACAACAAGAAAATTAATTTTTTCATTTTTAAGTTTTTTAGAGATTAGACATAGAAAATAATTATTTAAAAATTGATGTTTTTTACTACATATTTGCCTCCTTTCTTTTATTTTAAAGAACTAAAAAATATTAATGGGGTTTATCCAAATTAATATTTGGTTATTATGAATATTCTAATTACTTATCGAATTTAAAACTATCAAAGATATTATTGAAATTACTATCATCGCCCGTAATTATAACGAATAATTGTTTATTTCTTAAAAAGGCGGTGATTTTAGAAGTTTCCTTGGAATCACCTGTTGCGTAAATAGAAATCGCCGGATATCCATCAATTGGTTGTTTGCTAGTAATTACATAGCGGCTAGAAGGATTTTCTGTATTTTGATCATTAAACCATTCTTCTAAAGATGAGAATGGGCTATTATCAAATATTTGAATTGAGGTGCCTGGATTGAATGAAGAAAAATCTACTCCCCCGTTAATAGTATAATTTTTTTTAATATCATTTTTTAAAAAATTAATGCTAAAGTTATACAGAGTATTGATGTTAACACCAGACTGATAATTAATGCTAAATCCGTATTTTCCGTCATGATAGGTTGACCATTTTTCTTCTGATACTTTATTATTTTGCGGGGGTGTCGCTATATTTTTATAATAAGCAACAGTATTATTGCAATTTTTAGCAATATTAATATAATAAGCTAGAAATAATAAAAGAATAATAAAAATTAAAAATAAAATAATTTTTTTGTAATTTTTTTTCATATTTAATGCATTTTTAATAGTAAATTAATAATAACATGGGGAAAATTTAATAACAACGATTATTTTAAAAAGTTGTTCCAATTGTATCCCATCCTCCGAGCTAATAAAAAAGACAGAATAAAATTCTGTCTTTTTTATTAGTTTGCGAAGCAAAGTGGGATTCGAACAGGTCAGAAGCGAGTTTGAGCCGATCAGTAGAAGCGACGAAAAGGGGAGCGTCGCTAAGCATTCGGGGGATGCTTAGCGCTGACCGCGGCAACGAAGCAAGTGAGCGACGACGAATTTGCCGAGGCGGAAATTCCTATTCCCGAGCAGATGCATAAATTGACCAATATTAGTCTATTTTTTGTTACCCTATTGACAAACCATTATAAATATGATATAATGTCTTAATACAAATAATTGTATTCACAACGATCATTAACAACTAAAATTAAGAAAAATGGAAACTACCCAAATTTTACCAATGCTTAAACGCAAATCTCTTATTTCCATTGTCTATTTAATCATAGTAGTGGCATTTATTTATGCCTACTTCTATTTCTGGCAATTCCACCCAAATGAATACACAAGAAATGCCTTATCGCCCCTATCAAAGCTTGAGAATACGCTTTGGCCTTTTTCAGGATGGATAATTTCAATCACATCCATAATCTATTTTATACATTTTATTTGTGGGGCATTCATATACCCAATAAAATATAAAAAAGAATTTGAAATGAATATAGATTCAACTGAACCTGAAGTAGAAAAAAACTCGACAGATTTTTCCGTTCTGCGAGGGTTGTTTATATCCGTCGTCTGGGCTTATATTTTCTATTCTGCTTTTAGTAATGCTTTATCTACATTAGCTCTAGTAATTATAATTTGTTCCTGGTTCTTACTGCACATTGCGTTACTATATTTAACTTCGACTACGAATCACTTTGTATTAGTCCAAGAAACTATAGATGTAACTATCATTATGCCTGAAAAATACCCGCCTAGTGCAATAGGGGAACACACTTATAAAAATCTATATTTTTATATTCCGACATCGGTGGATAAAGCTGCGTGGTGCGATTTGTACATCAGAAAATATTTGGAAGAAATTAAAGCACAAAGCAAAAAAATTACAGAGCTTTCAGAAAAATTAGCAGAAAGCTGAAAAACTAAAGCTCAAATAATCACATACCCTGAAACTGCAAAAGTTTCAGGGTTTTTTAATAGTAAAATGTTCCAGAATCATTGTTTTTAATGTATAATAAGAGTATATGAAAAAACTTATATTAAGCGCGATTATCATTATTGTCTTAATAGCTGGTGGCTTCTGGCTTTACGTCAATAAAGTGCAAAAAGATTCTTCTAGTCAACAAGTAGTTTTAGAGCAAACGCTCGCCCTCTCTCGTCAATATTTCGACTTAAGTTCTCGAACTGACAAGGTTTTATCCTCGCCTAAGAGTTACGGCTCTTATGAGACTTGGAACGAAAAAATGACGTCCGTGATTAACGATTGGAATAGGTTTGAAAACGACGCACTTGCTTTGGAAAATTCAGCACAAAAATTTTCTATTAGTAAAAGCAATTTTAATTTTGAACTTACTAATACCGCCTTTGCCTTTGATAAACAGGAAGTTACCGATATTTTTGACAAAGCCCCGGCAGGAAAAAAAATTGCTACTTTAGCTAAACAGTTAGGAGTAGACGCTAAGCGCGCGAGTCTTATTCTTCAACAAGCGCAAAATGAGTTAACGGCCGATGCTTACAATGAGGCAGGGAATTCTTTAAGAAAATTAGAAGTTGCTGCCATCGCCATAAAAGATGGTGCCAAGGTTGCGGGATTTATCGGCGGAATTGCTGTTACTGGAGGCGTTTCGGCAGTAGCAGTCGGAACGACTTTAGCAAAAACGGCTATTGTTGTTAGCGGCGCCGACTTAGTTTTAGAAGTAAGTGATGATGCTTCAAAAATTGCCTTAGGCGATGGCAATAAAGTATCTGAAATTATTAGCTCGGGGCGTGAGTTTACGGAACCTCTAGCAAGTATTTTGACCATTTCTGATCTTCCTGGAAATGTTAAAAAAGGGTTCGAAAAATTTAATGTTGTTATGATTGCTTTAGATCAATTCAATGGTGCTGTCCAAGAGGGGAAAATTATCGGCATAAAAATTCCAACTCCTGAGCCGGTAAAGAAATTTCAGTTAATTGCTAAACATAAAGAACCGATCTATGTTTCAGTTATTGAACAAAATGAAGTTGATGATTGGTTAACTGGAAAAGAAACTAAAGATAAAGCGAGTACTTCTAAAGAAAATAATACTGAAAATGATGCAGCTGAAGTTCAATTAGAAAAAAAGGAGTCAGTCATAACAACAACTACTGAGAGTATTAAAACAAATTTAGAAGTTAAACCAAAACCAGCTGAAACAACTAAAGAGCCAACTGCTTCAGAGGCAGTTATTAAAGATTTTTCTTTATTAATGAAACCCGCCGAAGCGACTAACGACTGGCAGGCAGCGATTAAACTATTTTTATTTTCTAAAGCACCGCTTCAAGTAAAAAATGACGTTTTTAATGTAAGTTATTCAGGTCCTTTTTCTTTCGGACAATTTGTAGGAAGCGGCGAAATTAAAATTAATGGTAAATACGATAAAAAAACAGGAATCCTATCGGGGACTCATTACCGAAAATATGAAGGACTGTACAAAGAAAAACCGCAAACAATAATCTATAGTGGATCTTTCAGTCAGAAGATTTCTATTATTGATACGGGCGTAAAAATTAAATATGCGGGTACAACTCAAAGCACTAGTCTTGACGGTGCTGGTAAACCTTATACAACTAATAGTGAATCCGCAGTGTTTATTGAGTATAATATAAAATAAGTAACTATAATCCAATATTTAAAAACATCAAAAGGGAACAGTAAATAATTTGAAAATATGAAAAAATTTCTTCTTTTGCTTAATAATTACTTAGCGAATTTCTGGTTTATTTTATTACTTTTAACAATTGCTGGGTATTTAGTTATAATCTTCGATCCGACAACAGTAATCGCTTTTTCTTTGGGAAAAAACGGGGAATTTTATCTTATTTCCTCTATAATCTGGAGTTTTTGGGTTTCATTTTTACTACCCCTAGCACTTATTTCTTCTATATTAGCTACTATTATTTGGTTAAAAGATAAAACGGGTAATAGTTATCATGGCTTTAGTGCCTTACTAATAACAATTCTTTCTTTAGGACTCTTATTCTTATTTGTTCCGAGACTTTTAACGCTTGATTATGAAATTAAAAACAGCACCGGTGTTTTTAAACCACTTATTATTGAAAATCACAAAGCTTTAACAGAGACGCAACGAGCTGATTTAAATATTATTTTTAGATATGGCGTTAGTGCAAAAAATGAACTTGATACTGCAAAGCAAACTTTTACAAAAGATATGATTACGGACCCAGTAATAACGACAGATTTAAAACTTTCAGATAGTGAACTTGTTGGCATTCACGAGATGTTAAAGAATTTAAAAGTATTTGAAGATGCTAGTAAAAATACAA
>JBBRSQ010000047.1:0-4831 GCA_038245255.1 Patescibacteria group bacterium
ATTGTTATTTTAGTTTTAGCGTTTTCGTATTTTCTTGTTCTTAAGCCGAAATACGATTCAACCATGATGGCAATCAGCCTGAACTATGAACAGCAGCAGAAACTATATCTTGCTCAACAAAAAAAATTAAGTAATTTAAAAACAATTGCTGATCTTTATGATAAAATATCAGCAGCTGATCTTAAAAAGTTTAATGGTGTTTTGCCTGATTCCTATGTTAAAGAGCGATTATTCGGTGAGCTTGATGAAATAATTACGACCAATGGATTTATTCTTAACTCTATTAGTGTTGATAAATCGGCCGCGCCAGCCGTAGTTGAGGGAGCGCCCGTGCCGTCAGTAAAGACTGGGACACTTAATATTCAGCTAGCAATTTCGGCCATTGACTATAACGGTTTTAAAAGTTTATTGAAGTTGCTGGAAAGTAATTTAAGATTATTTGATATAACTCAGTTAAGTTTTTCGCCGTCAGGAAATTCGGCCAGTCTAACGCTGACGACTTATTATTATAATAAATAGTTAACAGGACATTATGAAAAACGGTTTCCGCTACACTCTCTATATTGTAATGGCAATAATTATCGGTATTGGCTTGACTCTTTTTATATTGAAAAATGAATCAGTTAAGTACTTAAGCGATAATTTTGGAATAACGGAAGCTTCTGGTCCGCTTAAAATGGCGTCAAGCACTAGCAAGGATACACTCGATACTGATCTTTTTAAAGATACAAAATTCGTCAGCTTAAAAAATAACGTTTTAAAGTTTGATTTTGATTCAATTTGTAAAACTTCTGTCGGAGTTGTACAAACAGTTTCAACTTCAAGCGACGGCACTGTTTCAACAACAACCAGATCACTTAATTGTGTAGTCGGAAATAATATTCCTTTTCCGCTACCACCTAAAACAAAATAGAAATTAAATGGATAAAAATAAGCAACTGCTTGAACTTCTGCAGTCAAAAAACATAATTTCGGCCGCCCAAGTTGAAGAAATTCAAGCGGCTATTAAAAAAGATAATCTAGATCTGGTGTCTTATTTAATTAATAAGGGACTAGTTGAAGAAGAAAAATTAACCGAGCTTAAGGCGAGCGTTAACGGTTTACCTTATCAAAGTCTTTTAAGTGATGATATTCCTGATCAGGTTCTAAATTTTTTGCCAGAAGAAATCGCCAAAACCTATAAAATTATTTGTTTTGAGCGAGAAGATAAATCGATAAAAGTTGGCTTAGTCGAGCCTGACCTTAAGTCAATGGAAGCGGTTAATTTCTTGGCGGCTGATGAAAAATTAACAGTAGAATATTATTTAATTTCCAATGCCAGTTTTTTAAAAGTATTTAAACAATATCAAAAATTAGAAGAAGAAATCTCAACCGCGCTTGAAGTTAAAGCTAAAGAAGAAGGGGATGACTTAGTGCAAATTAAAAGTGATGATGATGGTGTTTCGCAAGACGACATAAATAGTGCGCCGGTTTCAAGAATTGTCTCCGTTGTTATTCGTCATGCGGTTGAAGCGCGTGCTTCTGATATTCACATCGAACCTTTCGCTAAAGAAAGTCGTGTTCGCTACCGTATTGATGGTATTTTACATACCTCTTTGACTTTGCCGAAAAGTATTCATAACGCGATTATTGCGCGTATTAAAGTTTTAGCTAAATTAAAATTAGATGAAACTCGCGTTCCGCAAGATGGTCGTATTCGACTACTAGTAAATAATAAAGAAATTGATTTTCGTGTTTCAACTTTGCCTTTAGTTAGTCAAGAGAAAGTTGTTATGAGAATTTTAGACTCTTCTCGTGGCGCCCCAACTCTCGAAGGGCTTGGTTTTAGTAAATTAGCTTTACGTCGAATTGCAGCGGGAATTAAAAAAACCAGCGGTATTTTTTTAGTCACCGGGCCGACTGGTAGTGGTAAAACAACGACTTTATATGCTGTTTTAAATATTTTAAATCAGGACGGTGTAAATATTTCAACGCTTGAAGATCCTATCGAGTATGAAATGAAGGGCGTTAATCAATCGCAAATTCGACCGAAAATTGGTTTCTCTTTTGCCAGTGGTTTACGTTCACTTTTAAGACAAGATCCGAACATTATCATGGTCGGAGAAATTCGTGATGAAGAAACGGCCGAATTATCAATCCATGCTTCTTTAACGGGCCATTTAGTCCTTTCGACTTTGCACACTAATGACGCTTTGGGCGCGGTTTTCCGCTTGCTGGATATGAAGATTGAACGTTTTTTATTATCTTCAACTTTAAAAACAGTGGTTGCGCAACGTTTAGCGAGACGGCTTTGTGATTTCTGTAAGCAGCCAACAAGTTTATCGAGCGACGCAAATCTAGAAATTATTAATGAAATAAAACAATCGCCAGCAAATATTGTTAAAGAAGAATTGCCTAATTTTACAAGTCCGGAAGAAGTTTTAGATAAATATAAAGTTTATAAAGCGGTCGGTTGTCCGAGATGCGAAAATACCGGTTATTCAAGTCGAGTCGCGATTATTGAAGTAATTGAAATTAATGAATCTTTGCGCGAGATGATTAATAATGACGATAAAAATTTTAATATTGAAGCGGTTAAAAAGAATGAAGATTTTATTTCCATTAAGCAAGATGGTATTATTAAAGTGCTTCAAGGTTTAACGACCATGGAGGAGGTTTTAAGAGTTATTGAAAGTTAAATAATATGCCAATTTATAGATACGTTGCCGAAGATTCAAAAGGAAAAACTAAACGGGGAACCCAAGTTGGTCTTAGTGATAGTGAGGTCACTTTTAAATTACGCAAGAAAGATTTAAATCCGACTTCAGTTGTAAATATTACTAATACTTTTGAAAGTAAGTTTCAGATGTTTATTTCGCCGATTACTGCTAAAGATTTAGTAATTTTTTCGCGTCAATTTTCAGTTATGATTAGCGCCAACGTTCCGGTCGTAGAATCACTTTTAATTTTAGTCGATCAAACTAATAACATCTCTTTAAAGAACATGTTATCGGAAGTCGCTTTTGAAGTTGACGGCGGTGCTTTTTTATCGGATGCTTTTGCAAAACGTCCAAAAATTTTTACTAATTTTTTTGTTAACATTGTGCGCTCCGGTGAGTCTTCGGGTAAATTAGATGAAGTTCTTGATTATTTAGCGGATGAAATGGAAAAGGGTTATGATATGGTTTCGAAAATAAAAGGAGCGATGATTTACCCGGTTTTTATTATGGTTGGTTTAATTGCGGTTTCGATTGTTTTAATGATTTATGTTATTCCGAATTTAACCACCATTTTAACGGAAACGGATATGGAATTACCGTTTTCAACCAGAATCGTTATTGCGACTTCGGATTTTTTAAAGAGTTATATTATTTTAATTCTTTTGGCGTTTGTCGGTTTAGTTTTTTTAATTCGCATGTATTTAAAAACTTATAATGGTAAGAGAAATCTTGATATTGTAAAATTACGCATGCCGATTTTCGGGACTTTATTTAAATATATTTATTTAATGCGTTTTACGCGTTCGCTTTCAACCCTACTTAAAGGTGGTGTTACGATTACGCGCGCGCTTGAAATTACCGCCGAAGTTGTTGGTAATACCATATATCGAGAATTAATTTTAGAGACTCTTGAGTCAATTAACGATGGTAATCCGCTTGCTACTGTTTTAGAAAATAGTGATTACGTTCCAAAAATGGTGCCGCAGATGATTGCCGTTGGTGAAAAAACCGGAAAAATAGATACTGTGCTTGATCGCATAACGACATTCTACGATCGTGAAGCTTCAAATATGCTTGATAATTTAAGTAAATTAATGGAGCCATTAATTATGGTTATCATGGGTGTCGGGGTAGGAATTATGGTCGCGGCGGTAATCATGCCGATGTATAATATGGCGAATCAGTTTTAAAAAAAACAAAAAAGTGGAAAAACTATTGCGTGCTTATTTAGTTTATGGTAATATTAATATATATTTAAAACTTAATTAACTAATTCAAATTTTTAATTGCTGGTTTAATAACCGGTATTAAGTCAGAAATTAAATTCTTTGAAGGGGGGTGAGCTATGAAAAAAAATAAACAAGGTTTTACATTAATCGAATTATTGGTAGTTATCGCCATTATTGGTTTACTATCAACTCTATCGATTGTGGCTTTAAACCAAGCGAGAGCAAGATCACGTGACGCACGTCGCGTTGCGGACGTAAAGCAAATTCAAACTGCTTTAGAGATGTATTATAATGATAATTTTACTTATCCGACTACCGCAAGTGGTTCAATTGCGACTACGGTTAATGGTGTGCTAACTACGTATATGGATATTGTTCCAAAATCGCCGTTACCAGCTGATGGTAGCTGTCCTACTGCGGCATTTTATACCTACGCTAATGCTTCAAGTTCTACCTATACTTTACAATATTGTTTAGGAGCGCCAACGGGCGGAATTAAGGCTGGTTTAAATGTTGCTTCACCAGCGGGCATTGCTCAGTCTAGCCAAATACAATAATTTTATATTATAAAAAGAAGCTCGATTTTCGAGCTTCTTTTTTTTGTACATAAAATGCTTTGCTGTTATTTTATTGTATGTTATTATATTAATAAGAGTTTTTAAAAATTTAATTGTGCTATGAAAAAAAATAAGAAAGGTTTTACTCTAATCGAACTCTTGGTAGTTATCGCCATCATTGGCTTGCTCTCAACTCTATCGATTGTAGCTTTAAACCAAGCGCGAGCTAGATCACGTGACGCGCGTCGCGTCGCCGATGTTAAGCAGATTCAAACTGCTTTAGAGATGTATTATAATGATAATTTTACTTATCCGACTACCGCAAGTGGTTCAATTGCGACTACGG
>JBBRSQ010000048.1:0-4508 GCA_038245255.1 Patescibacteria group bacterium
CGTAATCGCTTACTTGATTTAATTGAATTAGCTGGAAAATATTATGCCCATCTTTTAACGACGCCGATTGGGTCTAAGGCTAAAGAATATTTAGTTGAGCGCGAACTAAAAGAGGAAACGATTAAGGAATGGAATCTTGGATATAGCCCTGACTCCTGGAGTAGTCTATATGATTTTTTAAAAGCCCGACCGCTTGTTGGAAAAAAATACAGTGATGAAGAAATTCTGGCCGCCGGTTTAAGCATTAAAAAAAATTCAACTGGTACTTCAAGTTATAAAACAGGATACTATGATCGTTTTCGCGACCGAATAATGTTTCCGATTTGGGATGTTAATAATAATTTAATCGCTTTTACGGCGCGTATTAATCCAGCTAAAGAGGCCACTGAAAAAATGGGCAAATATATTAATAGCCCGCAATCAGAAATTTACGATAAAAGTAAGGTCTTATTTGCCTTAAATAAGGCTAAAACAGCGATTAGGAAGGAAGACCTCGCAATCGTCGTTGAAGGCCAAATGGACGCTATTTCTTGCCACCAGCACGGTATTAAGAACGTAGTTGCCTCATCGGGAACGGCCTTAACGACGGAGCAAATAAGTCTACTAAAAAGGTTCACTAATAACATCGCTTTAGTCTTTGATATGGATGAAGCCGGGCAAATGGCAACTGATCGGGGAATTAGAGAAGCCTTAATTCAGGGCATGCATGTTAAAGTAATTGTCACGCCTTCAGGAAAAGATACTGATGAAGCCCTTAAGAATAATCCCGATGAATTTAAGCGCGACGCTCGCCACGGAAAAACTAATAGCGACGATCGCGATTTTGATAATTATTTTACTAAACCGATTGAAAACGCTAAACCTGTTCTTGAATACTATTTTGAAAAAATAAGTGCTGATTTAGATTTAGAAAAAATAGATAATAAAAGAAGTGTTCGTGATCGGATGTTCATTATGATTGATATGGTTAATGAACCGACAGAACGCGGCTACTGGTTGAAGCGGATTAGCGAAGCACTTGATTTTCCCGAAACGGAAATGCGCGAAGAATTTGCCGCTTGGAAGGGAAAGCAAAAATCAAATAGTCCGGAAAAGAATAAAAAGCCAGAAGCTAAAAATGAATATCGCTCGCGCGAAGATCGTTTAGCAGAATTACTGTTAGCGTTAGTAGTAAAATTTCCGGAGTTAATCGGCTACACTTTAAGTAACTTAGAACCAGAATTTTTAAGTGAAGAAGCGGAAATTAGGTTTTACAAGAGCCTAATAATCTATTATAATAAGACTGCTTCGCTTGATTACGCCGAGTTTCGCGTTTACCTTGAAGAGCAAGGAGAAAGCGACGAAAAATTACTTGATAAATTAATTCTTTTAGGTGAAAAAGATTTTTATAATCATGACGCTAGTGAAGCAAAAACCGAAATTATTAAAATTATTGTTGAGCTAAAAAAGTTTAGCTGGCAGAAAAGAATTAAAAAATTAGAGAAAATAATTGCGCAAGCGGAAAAAGACGGAGAACTCGAGGAACTCGGATTACTGATGAGCGAACTTAAGAATTTAACGGACGAGATTAAAAAAATTAATTTAGGTTAAAAATTTATATGGCTAAAAAGCTGCCAAAAAAAATTAAAAAATCTACAACTAAAACTAAAATGAGCACTCAGAAAAAAACAGTGAAGGCTAAGGTTATTAAGAAACCAGTCGTTTCGGCTAAAAAAATCGCTAAGAAAGCGGTTAAAAAAGCTACTAAAAAAACGATTAAATTAGTTAAGGTTGTTAGTCGCAAGGAAAAAGAAGTCCCTCGCGTAATTGCGAAACCGTCCGAAGCCTCAATGCAACGCTTGATTGATAAAGGACGTCTGCGCGGGTTTATAACTGAAACTGAGCTTTTATATTTATTTCCGGAAGTTGAGGAATATGTTTATGAATATGATGTTTTTTTAGGTGATCTGCAAAGAAATGGTGTTCGTATTGCTGAAGATTCTGGCAGAATTTTAGATATGGCTGAAAAGAAGGCCAACGAACCCGCTTTAACCGGCCGTGCTTTAGCGCACCAGAACGCGATGAACATCGATCTATCTAAATTAAGTGCTGATTCAATTCAGATGTATTTAAAGGAGATTGGTAAAGTTGCCTTACTGACCGGCGACGAAGAAGTTGAACTCGCGAAAAGAAAAGAGAAGGGTGACAAGGAGGCGGAGAAGAGAATTATTGAAGCAAATTTACGTTTAGTTGTTTCGATTGCTAAAAAATTTGCCGGCGCTAAAGGCATGAGTTTACTAGATTTAATTCAGGAAGGAAATATTGGCTTATTTAGGGCGGTTGAAAAATTTGAATATCGTAAAGGTTATAAATTTTCTACTTATGCGACTTGGTGGATTCGCCAGGCGATTACCCGCGCCCTCGCTGATCAATCACGAACTATTCGTATTCCCGTTCATATGGTTGAAACAATTAATAAATTTCAACAAGTGCAGAGAAATTTAATTCAGGAGCTTGGTCGTGAACCGTTGGCGGATGAAATCGCCGCCGAGATGGGAGAGGAATTAGATAAGGTGCGCTATATTATGAAAATTTCTCAAGACACAATCTCACTTGAGACAACTATTGGTGACGACGAAGAGGATTCAACTCTTGAAGATTTTATTGAAGACGTGAAAAATGTCACTCCCGATCGCGCGGCCGCTTTGCAATTATTAAAAGATTACGTAAAAAATATTGTTGCCCAACTTTCGCCTCGTGAACAGAAAATTTTAGAAATGCGTTTCGGCTTAGTCGATGGCGTTGCTCATACTTTAGAAGAAGTTGGTCAGGAGTTTGAAGTCACTCGTGAACGTATCCGTCAAATTGAGTCTAAGGCACTAGAGAAGATTAGAAAGTTTAAGGGACTTGAGAAGTTGAGAGATTATTAATTTTGAAACTGTAAATTTAGGATAAAACAAAACTACATAAACTTGTAGTTTTGTTTTAGATAAATTGCTAATATTAGATAATTATAGTATATAAAAGTTGTAGTTTCATACAGATAAAAAGTTGTAGTTCTAAATTAAAGGTGTTAGAATATAATTAATCAAATTATATGAATATATCAATTAGGGAAGCGGCTAAAAGATTGGGTGTCTCTCTAAATACAATGAGAAAATGGGACGAGATCGGAGCATTACCAGCCTCGCGTTTTGGCGATCGTACCCATCGTTTTTATTCGGTGGCCGATATTGAGTCTTTTCTAATTAAAACTAAAAATTTTAAATTGGCAAAAAAGTGGGTTATGGATAAAAAAGGCAAGCAACCCGATTCGTTATTTTATTGCGATTTAAGCGCTTTATTTCAGGCGAGATTAGTAAGAATGGAAAGAGAATTAAGTCAAGATAAACGTTTAATAGATTTTTTTTCTTTGATTGTTGCCGCTGCTGGAGAAATTGGAAATAATTCTTTCGATCATAATCTAGGAAATTGGTTGGATATTCCCGGAATTTTTTTTTCTTATAACTTAGAGCGCGGGGAAATAATTTTAGCCGATCGCGGCCGAGGAATTTTAAAAACTTTACAGAAAGTTAAGCCAGAGCTAAAGGATGATGCCGAAGCACTTAAAGTCGCCTTTACGGAAATATTATCCGGGCGCGCGCCGGAGAGCAGAGGGAACGGTTTAAAGCTTGTTCGGAATATTGTTAAAGAATATCCGGTGAGTGTATTTTTGCAAAGCGGTGCGGCCGTGATTGATTTAAAAAAGAAAAGTGGTAATTTAAATATAAAAAAAACCACTGAGCCTATTTCGGGTTGTTTAGTTTTAATTAAATTTTAAAATATGAAAATACAATTAAAAAAATTTGGTACAACATTAATATCACGACAATTAGGCCGCGAAGCTTTTTTGGCTTTTTCCCCATCATTATCTGAAATTAAAGAAGGCGAGAAAGTGGAAATGGACTTTGAAGGGGTTGTAACGTTTGCGCCTTCATGGGGCGACGAGTTTATTACGCCAATTTATAGAAGATTTAGTCAACGTCTTATTTTATTGAATCTCAAAAATCCATCGGTAAAAATGACGCTCGATTTGCTGGAAACCTCGAATCAAATAGTTTTTAATCGGGGTTGACATAGGGCGTCTTGATTTGATATTATATTAGTGAATATTTCGTTGAAATATTTTGTTTTTTTCGAGAAGTGCAAAAGAAATCGAGCAATAATTTAATATTCCCAGGTAGCGCAGCGGTAGCGCAGTTGGCTGTGAACACGAAGTTCTAACGCAGCTTCCTCAAGCAATTGAGGTCGAAAACAAGGTGAACTGTCTGGAAGCCTAAGATCGCAAGATTATGGTAATCAGCAGCCAAGCCCTGAAGGTCAGGGAAGGTTCAGAGACTATCTCGAAAGAGAGTAGGTCCGTCGCAAGACGGCCCGAAGCGCCTTGCATCCCTAGAGGATGATGATATAGTCCACCCCATTAGGAAACTTATGGATAAGTGTAACCAATTGGTCGTCGGTTCGAATCCGACCCTGGGAGCCAACGTAGA
>JBBRSQ010000049.1:0-3997 GCA_038245255.1 Patescibacteria group bacterium
TGTATTAAATAACATTAATAATGATTATACTGCAACAAATAAAGATATCCATCTTGGTATCACTACTTTAAAGTTCAGATCTTCTAACGGAAATGTAGTTACACAAGGCGCGTCTAGTGCTAATGGAATATTGGCTAATAATTTCCGCGTTAGAAAGTCTATTCCTACTGTTTCTTTGTCTACATTACCTTCTACAATCTTAACTGCTGGGGATCAAGTTATCTCCAAATTCTCAGTTAGTGCTGATGCTAATGGTGATGTATCTTTAAAGAGTTTCATTCTTGACACAACTCACACCGCAAGTGCTACTATCACCGCTTTGGGAACTAGTAGTTCTTTAAAGGTTAATGGTGCGTTTAAGGATGTAACAGTTAGTACTTCAACTGCAAACAAAATTAAAATTACTTTCGTAAATGATGAAGTCATTTCCGCCGGTACTTCTAAGAGCTTTGAAGTTGTTGCTAATTTATCAGTATCAGGCACAGGTTCTGAGTCAGTAACTTCAAAGATATCTGAAGAGACTAGTTATGACGTCGCCGTTATTACTGCGGGTACTCCTCCTGCAATAACAACAATGCCATTTGGAAACTTCATTTGGTCTGATGGTTCATCAGTTGAAGTTGGTACTTATTCCAATGGCTATAGAGTTAAGGGTTTAACAACCGTAACTCAAGTTCTTTCTAAATAATTAATTTAGATTGATAGCCATGAAATACGGTTTGTATTTCAAATAGTTTTCCCAATTTTCTTTAATAAATTGGAATCTACCTGCCATTTGGTAGGCAGCAAAAGAGCTCCCCTCGGGGAGCTCTTTTCTGTAAATAATTCCTTGATTGAAGGCGGCATCAAATCGTGCTATAATTATTTTTACCTCCCCTATATTTAACCCTTGAATTTAGCTCGTAACAGGAGGCAATTATTTATTAATTGCCTGAAGCCATTTAATTACTATTAGCGCTGGTATTTATTTGGCGGGCCCAAAAATGTATGTCACAAGCACCGCTTATGTTAAGCGCCGAGCAATTCGATCAGTTAGCGACGAAAGATTATTTAGACAAATCTCTTGAGCCAATTAAATCGGACATCAAAACTCTGAAATTCGATGTTGGCTCTTTAAAGATAGATGTCAGTAAGCTAAAGTTTTCTCAAGCGGAGATGAAAACTAGTTTAGACGCTTTATCAAATAAATTAGATCTTAGATTTAATCAATTAGATTATAAAATAGAGAGAACCTTCGATCATCTTGAAAATGAATATCATGAAACAAACGTTAATCACGAACTGCGGCTCAAGAAACTTGAATCTTTTTAAGATAAAATAGCTTACCAAATATTGTTATATTGTTAGTCTAGATATATAATGATGGTGTAGTAAAATCACTATGAATAAAGAGAATTTTCTAAAAATTTATGCTAATCTTCCTATCGCTTTAAGGAATGATATTGTTTTAGTAGTAGATAATCTTGGACCGATAACCTGGAATGCTGCCTATTTAGAGGTTTCGGGCGATACGGAGTTAAGTTTGATTATACTAGAAAAATTGTCAGAATTAAAAATTATCTAAACCATTATGACGGAATTAACTTTAGAACAAATGGAAGATCTGCAAGCTTTAGTTAGTGCCAGAGTTAGGGTTCTATCGCCGGAAACAGGTATTTCGGTTGGATCTTCCGGACCCATTAAGCGCGACGAGTTGCTAGCGCATATTGAGGCTGGAGATGAGATTGGTAAGAATTTCATTGCTATGGATTGGCAATTTTTACAATCATTAAAAACAGGCGAAATTTATGAAGCAATTGCCAAATATTCCTAAATCGATTCTAATTACCAGACCGCAAGGAGATAATGCCTTAAAGTATTTGGAACTTTGGAGTCAAAAGATTATAGATGTCGCTCAAGAAAAAGGAGCGACCATTTTAGATTTAATCGGAAAAAGGGCTAATCGTGAAGAGTTTGAAAAAATTATTCGAAAAAAGAATCCAGAGCTAATTATTCTAAATGGTCATGGAAATTACAATTTTCTCACCGGACAAAATAAAGAAATCCTGGTTGAGGCCGGAAAAAATCATGAAATATTATCCAATTCAATCGTTTATGCAATTTCTTGTCGGTCAGCAAAAATTTTAGGAAAATCAGTAGCTTCTACAGGAGATGGGGCCTATATAGGTTATCTAGAAGATTTTGTTTTTTATTATGATGAATCTAAAGTTTATCGTCCACTTGAAGATAAAAAGGCTGGTCTATTTTTAGAGCCTTCAAACCAGGTAGCTATTTCTTTATTAAAAAACCATAGTGCTGCCGAGGCTTCAGAAAGCTCAAAGCGATATTTTATGAGAAATATTAAGAAATTACTAACAACTGACAATAGCTCTGTTGAAAATTCTCAGTTCATTAGTGTTTTATATTGAAATTTTAAAAACCAGTTTTGTTTAGGAAATGGTGAGGCTAAAATTTAAATAATAGATAATTTGAGATATTAATTTATTAGAAATCGCTTGCGGAGCTCTATAGCCGTCGACATTTTGTGGGCGGCTATGTTATAATCACCAATATAAAATAAATTATCTATTTGCTAAAACTCTAAAATTATGTTGCCTAAAACCTATTTACGAATTCTTCAAGTCGGGATTATCGCGAGCCTCTTAATTATTCTGGCTGTATTTAAGGACTTACTTTTTCCCTACATTACCTCAAAGCAATTACCATTTAATATTATTATGGAGCTCCTGTTTGCGATTTGGGCTGTCTTCATTCTTCGTTATCCCGAGTATCGCCCAAAAAAGAGTTTTATTTCTTATGGGCTCATTGCTTATTTCCTGGCTGTCTTAATGTCCTGCGTTATTAGCGTTGATTTCAATTTGAGCTTTTGGGGAGACGCGGAAAGAATGCTCGGCTTTTTTCATATTGCCCATTTTTTAATTTTTTACTTTATTTTAATTACCGTTTTTCGGACCTGGAAAGAATGGCGCCTTCTTTTTATCGCTTCAGTCGCGATTGCGACTCTAGTAAGTCTTATTGGCCTACTCGGTGCTAATGGCTATAGTACGATTGGGAATACGGCGTACGTTAGTGGCTATTTAATTTTTAGTATTTATTTTATTGTTTTACTTTTTTTCCGTAGTCAAAATAAATTAGGGCGCTGGCTTTATCTTTTGCCGCTTTTAATAATGCTCAAGGAGTTTTGGAATATGCATACTTCGGGCGCAATTATCGGTTTAAGTTTAAGTATTCTTTTAATGCTTTTACTATTTGGTCTCTCTAATGTTAATCAGAAAATTAGACGAGGCTCTTTAGTTTTATTTATTTTAGCCATTATCGCGATTGCCGGCATTTTTTCCCAAACTCAATCAGCTTGGTTTCAAAATAGTTTCTTGCGTAATTTGACTTCGCAGAAAGTAACTTTCCAAACTCGCCTAATCTCTTGGCGCGGGGCAGCGGCTGATTTTCATAATCATCGAATTTTTGGAACTGGTTTCGGAAATTATGCGATTATTTTTGATAAGCATTTTACTTCGAAGTTTTATGATTTTACTACCGGTGATACTTATTTTGATCGCGCTCACAATAATATAATTGACATTACCTCAACTACGGGCCTAGTCGGCTTAATTACCTATCTTAGTATTTTCTTTGCCGCCTTTTATTATCTTGGGAAAGAATTTAAACTTAATGGCCGCCGCACTAGTAGCGAAATTAGCGGTTTAAATAATATTGAAATTATTATTGCTGTCGGACTTATTACTGCTTACTTCATTCAAAATTTAGCCATTTTTGATTCATTTTCAACCTTCCTCGGTTTAATGACGATTTTAGGCTTTATTTACTGGCTTGATTTACGACGGGGAGCCCACGTTGAGGCTGAAGAGAAAAAACCTCGATTTGTCATTAAGAGCGATAATACTGAGCTTATCTTCTTAATAGGATTCTTAGTGATTGCTTATATATTCGCTAATTACTATAACGTTCGTACTTGGAAAATGTTTACGGGCTCAATTAA
>JBBRSQ010000050.1:0-3945 GCA_038245255.1 Patescibacteria group bacterium
AGATAAATGATCGGCAATTTGTGGCGCCCCCTCACGAAGCAAAATACAAGCTTCCTCTTTACAATCAAGAAGGCTTAATGAATTTTTACCTAAATTATTTTTACAGACGTTACAAAGTTTTGAACGTCGTCCTCTTTCCTTATAAAAGGCCGTAAGCTTATTGCTATATTCTTTACGACATTCCGCACTTCCAAGGCTATTAATTTGTAGTTGCGTACTAATTTGTAATTCTTCAAAAAAATTGTGGGCCATGGTAATAAGAATTGCCTCGGCCATCGGTTTTTTTTCACCAATTATCTCTATGTTAAATTGTGTTGATTCTCGATAACGTCCAGATTGTAATTTTTCATGTCTGAAAATAGGGCCAAGCGTAAAAAGACGAGACGGTAGCCCACTCTCGCTTAAATTATTTTCTAAGTAAGCGCGAACAACTCCTTGTGTTATTTCAGGACGTAAAACCATTTTTTCGTTCTTTTCCGCCTCAACAAAGTAAAATTCTTTATCATTATTTTTACGAGTTGATTTTTTATAGAGGTCAAAGCTTTCTAGAACGGGCGTCTTAATAGCGGCGAAGCTATAGAGCTTAGCTAAATTCAGGGCTTTATTTATAACAAAGTCCTGACAGATTTGCTCTGAACCAACGACATCTTTCATTCCTAAAAGACGAGGCGTAATTTTCTCATTTCGCTTTTCCGGTTTTTTAATGGCCGTTTCCGGCAAAACTTTTTTTCTTCTAGGCATAAGATTTAATTATTATACTGAGGCCAATAACTTTTATTAAAAACTGTAACATCTTTAATTGGCCAACCTCGGAATAAAACTTTACCAGTAATAAAACTTTTATTAACAACCCCAAAATAACGAGAATCTTTTGAAGCACCGCGATTATCTCCTAAGACATAATATTCGTCAGCGCCAACTTTTACTTTCGCATCGTCTTGATTATAAGTTATAAAATCAGAGGGCAAATATTTTTCATCAAGTTTAAAACCTTCAGGATGAGCATCATTATAAATAGTGACGCCACCATCTTTAACTTGAACCTCTTCACCAGGCAAGGCGATCAAACGTTTAATAAAATATTCCTGTGGATTACGCGGATACCGGAAAACAATAACTTGTCCACGTTCGGGCTCTGTGAACCGGTAGCTAATTTCGTCAATAATTAAATATTCTTTATCATGAAAATTAGGCTCCATTGAGGCACCTTTGACAAAAAATGGCTGAATTAAAAAATAACGGATTGGGATTATAATTGCCGCCGAAAACATGGCAACTTTAACAATTTCCCAAACAAAAAGCAAAAATTTCTTCATAATATATAAGGCTCATTGAGCTAATATAAGAAATAAAACACAAATATAGACTAAACTATATCACAAAATTCAAAAAAAATCAAATAGCACTATTAAGCTAAAATTAATAAATAAACATCGCGTCGCCGTAACTAAAAAAGCGATATTTCTCGGTAACGGCCGCCTGGTAAGCCTGCTTAATTAGTTTTTGACCAGCAAGGGCACTAACTAGCATTAATAAGCTCGACTTTGGTAAATGAAAATTCGTTATTAAGGCATCAACTATTTTAAATTTATAACCCGGAAAAATAAAAATATTTGTCCAAAATGATTGCGATTTTAAATGGCTATCAGTTTCGAGCCTGGCCCAATCTAAGGACTCTAAACTTCGACAACTGGTTGTGCCGACGGCGATTATCCGACCACTATTTTTTTTAGTTTTAATAATCACCTCTAAGGTCTTGCTACTAATTTCAACAAACTCACTATGCATTTTATGATTTTCAATTTTATCTTCTTTAACCGATGCAAAGGTCCCTAGCCCGACATGCAAAGTTACGTACACCACTTTTACGCCTTTAGCTTGTATTTTCTTTAAAAGGCTTTTTGTTAAATGAAGCCCCGCCGTCGGTGCGGCCACCGAACCGACTTTAGTATCAGAGGCAAAAACAGTTTGATAATTTTTCTTATCGCTTATTTTTTGCTCCTTCCTCTTTATATACGGCGGTAGCGGCACTTCACCAATTCGATTAATTGCTCGCCAAAATTTTTCTCCCGCTAAATTAAAACTGACCTGCCAGGTTCCGTCAAGATTATTTTTTAATACTGCAGCCTGGAGGTTGGCAGCAAATATAATTACTAAACCAACTTTAACGCGCCCGCCCACTAAGCACTCCCAAATATCATCAGTATCTTTATGATGTAAAAAAACCTCAACTTCTCCGCCAGTCTCTTTCTTGTGGCCAATTAATCGGGCTGGAAAAACTTTTGAATTATTTAAAACTAACAAATCTCCTTTTTTCAAATAATCTATAATATTAAAAAAATGCTTATGATTTATTTCACCGCTTTCTTTATTTAATAATAAAAGACGCGAGTAATCTCGCGGCTTAACTTGCTCTTGAGCAATTAATTCAAGCGGTAAACTATAGTCAAAATCTTTTAACGAATACTTCATAAACTAAATATATCATTCTTCTTAATTTTAATTTAAATTTAAACTAATTTATCCATCCCCGGAAATTTTATTCCTAAATGTTCATACCCGAGTTGAGTAATTATTCGACCACGGGGAGAACGATCTAAAAAACCAAGTTGCATTAAATAAGGCTCATACATGTTTTCAATTGTATCCATTTCTTCCCCAGTTGAAGCCGCGAGAGTATTTAAACCGACTGGTCCGCCTTTAAATTTATTTGCAATAGTTTCTAAAATACGACGATCAATTAAATCTAAACCGAGCTCATCAACTTCTAACATTTCAAAAGCTTCAAGACAATCTTTTAGAGATATTTTTCCATCACCTTTAACATCACAATAATCTCGAACGCGCTTCAAGAGACGATTAGCAATTCTTGGCGTTCTGCGACTACGAGTGGCAATTGCTTCTTTAGCATCTTCATCAATTTCAACCCCTAAAATTCTCGCGCTTCGTTTAATTATTTTTTCAATATCACTTGTTTCATAAAAGTTCAAATGATGAGTAATACCAAAACGATCTCGCAGCGGTGCTGATAGTAAACTAGCTAGAGTCGTCGCCCCAATAATAGTAAATTTCGGTAAATCTAAACGGAGAGTGCGCGCGCTCGGACCTTTTCCCATTATAATATCAAGGGCGTAATCTTCCATCGCCGGATATAAAATTTCTTCAATTGTTTTATGAAGACGATGAATTTCATCAATAAATAAAATATCACCTTCTTCAAGATTAGTTAAAATCGCGGCTAAGTCGCCACTTTTCTCAATTGCTGGACCGGAGGTAATACGAATATTGGCCCCGATTTCATTAGCAATAACGTGAGCCAAGGTGGTTTTTCCTAACCCCGGCGCGCCATAAAGCAAAACGTGCTCTATCGGCTCATTTCGTTTTTTAGCAGCGGCAATCGTAATTTCTAAATTCGCCTTAATTTTCTCTTGTCCAATATATTCAAGTAAAGTTTTAGGGCGAAGCGATAAATCCAAGGCTTCATCGCCGCGTCTTTCTATTGGACTAATTAATCTATCGTTTGTATCCATATATTTATATATACTAAACCTGTCGAAATTCGCAAATTGTATTAAAGTCGCAAAATGCACACATTGGTGACGGCTTCGGAGTAAAGTCACGCTTTTTAATCAAAGCAATTTCATCTCTTATTTCTAAACGCAATCGTGTAATATCTTTATCGGTCGCAGTGAATGATAGTTTGGCTCCACTTTCTAAATAATAGTAACTCAGTAAGCTCACCTTAACGTTTAAAAATTCTTCAATGAATAATTGATAAAGAATTAACTGACGTTTTTCAGAATAATCTAATTTTGTTTTTGTTTTGCCGGTTTTATAATCAAGAATTTCTAAAGTACCATCCGCATGCATGTCAATTCTATCAATTGCTCCTTTAATAATATCGGTTCCAACTTTAAATGAAAACCTTTTTTCCAAATACATTAT
>JBBRSQ010000051.1:0-3926 GCA_038245255.1 Patescibacteria group bacterium
ATACATTTCATACTTTGGCAGATTTACTAAATCCTCTTCGACAAAAGTTGGGGTAAATTCTTTAACTAATTCTTCGGCGTCAGCCGCACCAACTCGAAAAACAACCATTGTGCCGACGTTTCCAAAGACAGCTGGTTTTACTTTCTCACTTAACTGCTCAATATATTGGTGAGCTAAAATTAAATTTAGTCGATATTTTCTCGCTTCCGATAAAATATTAGCGAAACTATCGGTTGAAAAGTTTTGAAATTCGTCGATGTATAAATAAAAGTCACGTCTTTCTTTTTCAGGAACATCAACTCGGCTCATGGCCGCTAACTGAATTTTAGTAATCATCATCGCGCCGAGCAGCGCCGAATTATCTTCACCGATTCTTCCCTTTGATAAATTCATGATTAGAATTTTTCCGTTATCCATGATATCGCGAATATCGATTGAGGATTTTACTTGACCAATAATATTTCGCATGAGCGAACTTGATAAAAATTGACCAACTTTATTTTGAATAGGCGAAACCGCTTCTGAGGCAAACTTATCCGCGTAACTCGAAAATTCCTTTTCCCAAAAAGCTTTAACGACTGGATCTTGAATATTTGCTACAACCCTCTTTCGGTAATTTTTATCGGATAACATTCGAACAACGCCCATTAAGGTCGAGCCCGGAAAATCCAAAATCGCGAGTATCGCGTTACGTAAAATATATTCAAGTCTTGGCCCCCAAGAGTCTGCCCAAAGTTTTTGGAAAACCCCGATTAAGCCAGAAGCAACTAAATGACGTAAGTGCGGCTCGACTTGTTCAACAACGTTAAAAGCAATCGGAAAATTAATATCTGAAGGATTAAAATAAATAACATCATTAATTCTATCGTTCGGAATATATTCAATTATTTTTTCGGCTAAATCTCCGTGCGGGTCAACTACGGCTACTCCGTGACCGGCCCGAATATCATCAACAATCATATTCTCAAGTATCGTTGACTTACCCATACCAGTTTTCCCAACTAAATACATATGCCGACGGCGATCGTCGGTTTTAATTCCGAATTTTTTAAATTCGTTACGATAAGTTGTTTGTGCAAACACGGCAATATCTTGCATAAAACTCGATTTTTCAATCAATTATTGAAGTAAAGATTTATAAGACTGAAAAACATCTTTAAGTAAGGGTGGTAAATAAATAAAACCTAAAACTAAAGGTATAACTATTATAAGGATACGCGTAATACTCCAAATATTTTGCAGACGAAGATATTTCTTGAGATCTCGAGAAATTTTTAGAATTTCATCACTGCGATCTAAATTATTTCTTAATAATTCAGAAAGCTCTCGCAGTTCTGTTGACTCGCTATATTCTGATTTCTCTTTTATTTCTTCAGGCATATAAATTTAAATCACTTAAAACGTCTCTAGCCTCTAACTTCACATAATTTTACATACTGGCGACCAATAGCGGCAAAGCGCTGCATATCGCTTGCGCTAAAACCAACTTGTTTTTTATATTTTTCATCAACCAGATCAGTATCGGACTTAAAATTCTGTAAATACCACTTGGCTTTACCCTTTATGATTTCTCCCATTTTATGAAAATCGGCTTCAACTAGTAGGCCCGGGACAACGGTCGTTCGAAATTCATAAGGCAGTCCACTCTCGCTTATTATTTTAACACTTTTTTTAATATTATCCCAGTCAAGTTTAACACTAACCGTCGCCTCATATTTTTCAAGCGGCGCCTTTAAATCCATGGCAATATAATCAATTAATTTATCCTTAATCAATTCTACAACCATTTTCGGATTAGTGCCGTTAGTATCTAACTTCACTAAATAGCCAATGTCTTTAATTTTTTTAATAAAAGCCGGCAGGTCAGGGTGCAAAGTTGGCTCCCCGCCTGTTATAACGACCCCTTCAAGGCGGCCAAATCTTTGTTTCAAAAAAAGAAAAAGGTTTTCAGTGGAAAGCGGAGAAAAACCTTTTTCTTCTTTATTTTTTTCGATCCCTCCCTTAAGGGGCAGGACAAGCAAAGGGTTGTAGCAAAAGTGACATCGGAAATTACAACCTTGGGTAAAGATTATGGCTGCTAAATGATCGGGGTAATCGAGAAGAGTCAACTTCTCTAAACCACCAATAATCATAAGCGTAAAATCTAATTACTCGGATAAAACTTTAAAAGTTTTTCGGTCCTTGTACTCAGATGCTTTACCGGGATTATAGTTCTTAACCGGTGTTAACCAGCCGACAACGCGGCTGTAAACAATACATTCTTGTCTTTGAATTTGAATCGGACTCATATATGTTTTATATATTAATTATAAGTTATATTTATATTTATTACAATCAAGCTAAATTCACTGACTTTTCTATTGATTAGCGACACGCTGGGCCTCAACTGTTTCACTATAACCAATTTCCTCGTCGCATTTCGGACAGAATTTATGTTCTCCGGAAAGATAACCATGCTTAGGACAAATTGAAAAAGTTGGGGTAATTGTAAAATAGGGCAAACGATAATTATCAACGATTTTTTTCACTAATTTTTTTGCAGTGTCACCGTCTGGTAAACGTTCACCTAAATAACCGTGTAAAACTGTACCGCCAGTATATTTAGTTTGAAGATCGTCTTGAAGATCGAGGGCAGAAAAAATATCATCAGTATAATTAACGTGCAAATGAGTTGAATTAGTATAATATGGATCAGCATTTAATTTCTTAACAGCGTCCGTATTTGAGCAAATTATGCCCGGATAAAGTTGCTGATCTTTTTTTGCAAAACGATATGTGCAACCCTCGCCCGGAGTTGCTTCTAAATTATATAAATCATTAGTTTCATTTTGATAATCCATTAATTTTTCACGCATAAAATCTAAAATTTCAGCAGCGAATGCATGACCTTCAGGACTAGAAATATCTTTACCCATTAAATTTAAAACCGCTTCGTTCATTCCGTTAATGCCAATTGTTGAAAAATGATTTTTCCAATAGGAGCCAAAACGGGCATAAATATTATCAAGATAATACATTGAATACGGGTAAAGACGATCTTCGGTAAATTTTTCAATTACTTTGCGTTTAATTTCTAAACTTTCTTTAGCAACATCCATTAGATGAACTAATTTTTCTTGAAACTCTTCTTTACTTTTAGAGAGATAACCCAGCCGCGCTAAATTTATAGTAACAACGCCAATTGATCCGGTTAAGGGATTAGCGCCAAATAGACCGCCGCCGCGCTTACGCAACTCGCGATTATCAAGTCGCAAGCGGCAACACATTGAACGCGCATCATCTCTATCCATATCGGAATTAACAAAATTTGAAAAATAAGGAATACCATATTTAGCAGTCATTTCCCAAACTGGTTTTAAACATTCACGATCATATTCAAAAGTTTTATCAATACAATAAGTCGGAATTGGAAAGCCAAAGACGCGTCCAGTTGCGTCGCCAGCAAGCATCACCTCGGCAAATGCTTGATTAAACATATCCATTTCCGCCTGAAATTCTTTATATTTTTCGGGCATAACTTTGCCACCAATAACAACACTTTCTTCACCGATCATTTTTGAGGGCGTAACATCTAAAGTAACGTTTGTAAATGGAGTCTGAAAACCAACTCGAGTCGGAACATTAATATTAAACATGAATTCCTGAAGACCTTGTTTTACTTCTTTATAAGTTAAATGATCATAACGGATAAAGGGCGCTAAATAGGTATCAAAATTAGCAAAAGCCTGCGCTCCAGCTGCTTCACCTTGCATGGTGTAGAAAAAATTAATAATCTGGCCGAGAGCACTCCGAAAATGTTTCGGCGGCAGACTCTGAACTTTTTCATTAACTCCACGGAATCCACGAACAAGTAAATCTTTTAAATCCCAGCCACAACAATAAGGAGCTAGTAATCCTAAATCATGAATATGAAGATCGCCATTAAC
>JBBRSQ010000052.1:0-3859 GCA_038245255.1 Patescibacteria group bacterium
AATAATCTTGGTCGCTGCCGACAATTATTTGAGAAATGTTATAAGAACCATCAGGAACGGCAATTAATTTTTGGCTACCGGTTGTTAAATCAATTTTATATAAACTATCTTTTGTTTTATCAGCTAGCTCTGGAAAAAGTCCGGCGCCTTTTTGTAAATTATCAGGAACAGCACAATAAACTTCAGTATCAGACGCAAAAGTACATTTATTGGCCCAAGTCGCGATATCAAGACTGCGTCTATTTTGACTAATCGTATTAGTATCAGCATCAACAATCCAAAGTCGAGGGTTTAAATTATCGCCTGTGCTATAAACGCTGTAGAGAAGACGATCGCCCGTTGTTGACCACTGCGATTGAAAACCGCGCCCTTCAACAATGGTCGATTTAAAATTTTCTCCGTTTAAGCCGACAAAGAAAACCTCTTGTCGGTCAAAATCAACGCCTTGAGTATACATGGCGACGATTTGGTTGTTTGGTGACCAAGACGGGTAAACGTTTTTGTCTTGCGTACCGATTTCTTCAAGCGGAACCGCTTTTGAGCCGTCATCACTTGAGACAACTAGCCAGCGGTTATTAGGGTCAAGGCCAATACTTTTAGAAATTAATTGATTACTGTCAGGCGAAAAGGAAAAATCCTTCCAGTGAGCCGGTAAAGTAACTTGTTTTTGAGTGCTAAAATTGTAGAGAGTTTTGCTGCCGTCAGGATATTCGAGAACAGCTTTATTTTTATCCGGTGCCCAAATTACTGTATCAACGGAATGAAATACTTTATCGCTCAGTAAAGTTTTATTACCGGCAGAATCTATTTTATAAAACTTACCCTCATTTTTATCATAATATTGAAGACGGCCATCGGAACTCATGGTTGGGTCAAGTGAAGGGGATTGATTAAGAACATCAGTTTTCGTTAAACCGCCCGTTGCAACTGGGCTCGGGTCATTAGCGCCCGGTCCGGTTGCGCCTGGCACAATTCCAGAATTTCCCGGTTCGTCGTTTGTCGGAAAAGCGCCAGTCCCAGTTTGGTCTGTTCCCGTATTAGAGCCTAAATCAGCAGACGGTAGTCCGCTAATTGTTCCAGGCATATCAGGATTTAGAGGCGTACTGACGCTTGTTTGAAAGAAGAATCGCCAAAGTAAATAACCAAGAAGAAAGACAAGCGCGAGAAAACCAAGAACTAGAAAAATCTTTTTGAAGCGAGAAAAAAAATTCATATTAAACTTGTTTAATGTTTCCAAATAATATATAATTAGTATATATCAGAAGTCAAGATAATTCAATTCAAACTCCGTATTTTTTAATTAGTGTATGAGTCTATTTTCTATAGGAGGCGACAATCTTTTTTTAGGAATCGATATTGGTGATTCTTCTTTAAAGATGGTCGAACTCCGTAAAAAAAATCGAAAGATATATCTCTCAAATTACGCTTTTAGTGAAAATGTTTCTGAAGTTAATTTTACAAAAATTGATGATATTAGTTATCTAGCTAAGGCGATTGTTAAGGTTAGAAATGAAGCAGGAATAACGGCGACAAAAGTAACGGCATCTTTGCCAACTTTCGCTGTTTTTTCTTCAATTATTAATTTATCAAATGTTGATAAGAAGGGAATTGCGCTAGCGGTTAATGAGGAAGCGAAAAAAGTCATTCCTTTGCCGCTTGAAGAAATGATTCTCGATTGGAAAATTATTCCGGATGAAAAAGGGAAAACTCCAACGAGGGGTAATATGCGAGTATTTTTAACTGGTTCACCAAAAAAACTGGTTCGTAAATATATTGATGTTTTTAAACAAGCGAAATTAAATTTGGTTAGTTTAGAGACGGAAACCTTTTCGCTCGTGCGTTCTTTAATCGGAAATGATAAAACAACTGTGATGATTGCAGAAATCGGAGCGAATTCGACAGATATTTCAATTGTTCACGAAAGTATTCCGGTTTTAAATCGTAGTTTAGCGATTTGTGCTTCAACTGTTACAAAAGCACTGGCCGATAAATTAGGCCTGACTTATGCGCAAGCCGAGCAATTTAAATTTGATTTAAGCGTAACCTTAGCCGCAGACGCTAAAGAAGAGTTGCCTCAACTCGTCGGTAAAACTCTCGAGCCGATTGTCACTGAAATGTTGTACATGATGGATTTCTATCGCTCGCAAAATGGTGGCGAGATTGAAAAAGTAATTCTATCAGGCGGCGGGGCGATGTTACTTAATTTAGCCGATTATTTCGCGAAACGTTTAAATATTAAAGTCATTATTGGTGATCCTTGGAACCGAGTTAATTGTCCGGAAGAACTTAAACCGGTATTATCTGAAGTCGGTGCTAAACTTGCCGTTGCTATCGGACTAGGAATGAGAGAAATAGAGTAGTTATAATAAAATGGTCAATTATTTAAAATAGACCCCATGCTTTCCTTTAAGCGTAAAACTGGAAAAAACGAAGAACCAAAAAAGAATCTTCTTCAAAATCCGAAGATTTTAGAAGTTAACTTGATTAAGGATGAAGTCAGGATTTCTTTTGATTGGAGAAAAAACTTATCGATTCTACTAGTAGTCTTATTTATTGCGGCCGCTTTTATTACGGAAATCTATTTTGGTCTTGAACTTTGGGAGCAGCAAGAAAACCAGAAGGTTGAAACTCTAGAAAAAAATATTATTGTTGTAAATCGAGACATTAGTAAAATTAAAGCGACGGCCGACGAAGCCTTAAGCTATAAAGATAAATCGATTGAGCTTAGTCGTCTTTTAAATGAACATATTTATTGGACTAATTTTTTTAATTGGATTGAGAAAAATACTTTAAGTACAGTCAAATTTGACGCTTTTAGCGGGGACACGAAAGGGGTATACTCATTTTCAGCCACGGCTCTTAGCTACGCGGAAGTTTCTTGGCAGGTTAAAGCTTTTTTAAATGATCCTATAGTAAAAAAAGTTGATGTTTCAAGCGTTAATGCTTCAATTTCAAAAGAAAAAGGCAAGGAAGCTAATAATGGAGTAACTTTTTCGCTTAGTTTTGAGTTAAATCCAGATGTTTTTAAAAAATAATCTATGATTTCTCGTGAGATAAAAAACCAAAATAGCATAAACTTATTTTTTAATACTTATTTTAATATAATACTGGTTGTTATTGTTATTTTAGTTTTAGCGTTTTCGTATTTTCTTGTTCTTAAGCCGAAATACGATTCAACCATGATGGCAATCAGCCTGAACTATGAACAGCAGCAGAAACTATATCTTGCTCAACAAAAAAAATTAAATAATTTAAAAACAATTGCTGATCTTTATGATAAAATATCAGCAGCTGATCTTAAAAAGTTTAATGGTGTTTTGCCTGATTCCTATGTTAAAGAGCGACTATTTGGTGAACTTGATGAAATAATTACGACCAACGGTTTTATCCTTAACTCAATTAGTATCGATAAATCGGAAATACCGGCAGCGGCCGAAGGAGCGCCGGCACCATCAGTAAAAACCGGTGCGATAAATATTCAGTTGGCGATTTCAGCTATTGACTATGCTGGTTTTAAAAATTTATTAAAGTTGCTGGAAAGTAATTTAAGATTATTTGATATAAGTCAGGTAAGTTTCTCGCCCTCTGGAAATTCGGCCAGTCTAACGCTGACGACTTATTATTATAATAAATAGTTAATAGGACACTATGAAAAACGGTTTCCGCTACACTCTCTATATCGTAATGGCAATAATTATCGGTATTGGCTTGACTCTTTTTATATTGAAAAATGAATCAGTTAAGTACTTAAGCGATAATTTTGGAATAATGGAAGCTTCTGGTCCGCTTAAAATGGCGTCAAGCACTAGCAAGGATACACTCGATACTGATCTTTTTAAAGATACAAAATTCGTCAGCT
>JBBRSQ010000053.1:0-3593 GCA_038245255.1 Patescibacteria group bacterium
CCTCTAACCGATAGAATCCTCTTAACGACGAGATTTAAAGGTGTAAAAATAGTTAAAGCGACCACTAAAACTCTAAATGCCTATCAAAAAATCGCCCCGGTTCTTCTCGCTGATGGTACTTTAGTAAAAACCGATAGTTTCCCGACTGTTTATTTAATTTCAAACGGTCTTAAGCGGCCATTTGCCGATGAGGCCACCTTTAATTCTCTGGGCTATAATGCTAAAAATGTAATAACTGTTTCTTCACAATTTCTCTATAATTATTCTCAAGGAGAAGTAATCGCTCAAAACATAAATAATCAATAAAAAAAAGACCCCCAAATTAATTTGGGGGTTTTGTTAAAAATGATGTGCTAACTCAAGCAATAAATTGAGTTGATTACTAAGCGCCAAGCTAATTAAGTAGTTAACTAGACAGCCGCCAATAATTGAAAAGAACACAAAGGAATAAGTTTTTCTTGTCCTTAAATTATTTTCATTAAGACTATGAGAAGCTGCGAGTGATAATGTTATTCCTAAGATACTAATTACCGTCATCAAAATAATATTGTTAAAGCCAAAAAATATAGCTGTTAAGGCAATACTAGTGACGGCAATCGCAAATAAGGATACATAGATTAAATCTAAGTCCTTATCAAACATCGCCCTAAGAGCGGTAATGACAAACATTAGAACGAGGCTAAAGCCAAAACCATTTCTTAGCGCTTCTTCGTGGCTTGCATTCAGGTTATGAGTGGAGGCGAAGTAAATTATAGAAATGAGTAGGGCCGGGACTAAAGTCACCATTAAAAACAATGGCGCTAAATTGGTTTCTTCTTTTTTCATGATTCTTTATTTTTTTTGATTTTTAAATAACTATTTTTAGTTTTGTACTAAAATTGATGTTAGTATTTTATTGACTTTATGTCAACTTCTCTAATACAATTAATTATACTATACTAAAACTACCTAAAAATACAAAATTTATGGCCTTAATAAAAACAGTAATTCTCCCCCACTCTCCCCTGCTAATCCCAGAAATCGGTCGGGCTAATTATAGTTTTCTAGCTAAAACAACAAACGCCATTAAAGAAATAGCCGAAAACTTAAAAGAGCAAAAAGTTGATACAATTGTAATAATAAGCCCCCATGGCCTTACTCAGGGTGACGCTTTTACTTTAAACGTCGCTCCAGAAATGCTTATTAATTTACAAGATTTTGGCTTTATTCCTCCCAAGACAATATTAAATGGAGATTCCATTCTAGCCGATCAAATAAAAAATGATTTGCGCGGCGATATTAGCTTACAACTAATTTCGGAAAATATTTTAGATTATGGAAGCGCTATTCCCGCGTACCTGTTAAAAGGCATAATCGGAGATTTTAAAATTATTGTTATTATCCCGGCGACTAATCTAAGTTTGGAAGAACATTTTAATTTAGGGCTGCGCCTTCAAAAAGTAATAAGAGCCAGCGAGAAAAGAATTGCCGTTATTGCGTCCGGAGACTTGTCGCACCGATTACGACGAACCTCGCCGGGTGGTTATTCTCCTAAAGGCGCGAAATTCGATAATAAACTTATTGAGTTTTTAAGTGAACCAAAAACTGCGGCCGCGAATATTTTAAAAATGGATACTAAGCTAATTAAAGATGCCGGTGAATGCGGTCTCAAGCCGATTACAATTTTACTTGGCATTTTAGAAGGGATTCCTACTAAAGCGCGTATATTATCTTATCAGACTGATTTTGGAATCGGCTATTTAAGTCTAGAATTTGAAATCTAAACAAAATAATGCCTGAAGATAAATTTCAATCCTTCGCCGACATAATGAAAGCGAAGCAAAAAACTCAAGTTAAGGCGCCTGCTTATCCCTGGCAAGATTTAGCTTTGCGTATAATTAAGGAATTAAATATTCCCGGATTTAAACGCGCCGCAATATTTAAAGTCTGCCGAGATTTACCAATCCAAAAGGTTATGACCGCGCTTAATGATACTAAAGAGTTATGCAAAACAGGCGCTACCTGGAAATACTTTTTTAAAATTATCGATCAAAAATAAAATATGCCCAAACAATTAAAAATATTAATTAATCCCAATCCACTTTTGCGAAAAATATCTAAAGCCGTTAACCAGGATGAAATAAATAAACCAGAATTTCAGAACTTTTTGCGCGATATGACGGAGACGATGTTAAAAAAAGACGGAGCCGGTTTGGCCGCGCCACAAGTTGGTGAAAATATCCGTCTTGTTATTATTCATCATGATGATAAAACCTATTATCTAATCAATCCGCAAATAACAAAAAAATCTTGGGCGCGCGAAATTGAAGAAGAAGGCTGTCTATCGGTTCTCGATGCTAAAGGCGAGATTATTTACGCACCAGTCGAACGTCATAAAAAAGTTAATTGTATTTATATTGATGAAAAAGGCGTTAAGCAAAAACTTATTGCTGAAAAACTATTGGCTCGAGTCATTCAGCACGAAATCGATCACTTAGACGGAATCTTATTTATAGATAGAATTGGTAAACAAAAAAAATCAGGACGCTAGCCCTGATTTTTTTTAAATAAAGATTTTTTTATTAAATACTTTTTCCGTTTTTTGAAAATAAAGTAAGTAAACCAAATTGTTCCCGCGGCCAAAAAAATGAACTGAATTTCCTGATAATATTTTAATAGCAAAGCTTGATTTGAGCCTAATACATAACCCAATATCGCTAAGACAGTAACCCAAAGCAAAGACCCAATGGCCGTTAAAAGGATAAATGGCCCAAACGGCATCTTTGTAAAACCAGCCGGAATAGAAATTAACTGACGCACGACGGGAATTAAGCGGCCAATAAATGTTGCTTGCCGTGAATTCTTAAGAAACATTTCTTCGGCTTTTTCAAGATCACGCTTCTTAAGCCGCAAGAGTTTAGCCAAGCGAGTTTCCATTAACTTATAAACTAAAGGCCGACCAAGCCAAAGCGCTAAATAATAATTAATAATCGCCCCGACAACGCTACCAAGCGTACCGACAATAATAATCGGAATTAAGTCCATTTGACCCTGACTAGCAAGCCAAGCGGCGGGCGGAATTGCTAATTCGGAAGGAAAAGGCAAAAACGAACTCTCAAGCGTCATTAAAATAAAGACTCCCCAATAACCGAGTCCAGCCGTTATCGCTAGCATCCAATTGATAAATGTGATAAACATAGTATTATAATAACATGGAAGCAAAAAGATACAAAGTAATATTTATGGGCACGCCCGAGTTCTCTCTACCGGGTTTAGCCGCTATCATCGCCGATCCAAATTTTGAAATAGTTGGTGTTTTTACGCAACCCGATAAACCAATTGGCCGCGATCAAAAAATTAATTTTCCGCCAGTAAAAAGATTAGCCTTAGAAAATAACCTAATAGTTTTTCAACCCGATAAAATAAAATCTGAATTTGAAACGATTAAAAACCTTGAACCAGATTTAATTGTTGTTATTGCTTATGGAAAAATTATACCGCAAAATATTTTAGACATTCCTAAGTATAGCTGTATTAATGTTCACGCCTCCCTCTTACCTAAATATCGTGGCGCGGCTTGTTTGAATGCGCCGATATTAAACGGGGACAGCGAA
>JBBRSQ010000054.1:0-3478 GCA_038245255.1 Patescibacteria group bacterium
AGCGGAACTAGCATTTGCACTTAAGCCTGTATACGCCGACGAATTAATTGAACCACCCGGCCAAACAAGACCATCAGTATTAGCGACAAAATTAACTTTATAACCAGTGCCGACACCTAGCCCGGTTATAAAATTTGGGGTAGCCGCATTAGCGATTTGAAAGAAAGCAAAAACCACCAGCAGGAATATAATCGAAACCGGAAAAAGCCGAGTTTTTTTATTATTCATATTATTATTCCTTTACACCAGCGGTTTACTAAGCGACCACGGGCGAAAAAGGACTATTTAACAATCATTGTTCCCGTATTATTACGGAAGTCAGGAATATCATCACGGAAAGGATAAGAACCAGCAGCTGGAGCTTTAAAAGTCATAACCTTAGTTTCAGAATTAGAAACCATAGAAGTTAGGGCCATTAAAGAGGCATTTGGAAAAATGAAAACATGAGTATTTTCACCGACAGCCGTAATCGCTAATTGAACAGATTGACCAGCGCTAACTGTAAACTCTTTTGGGCTAAAACCTTTATCAGAAATAGAGAGCTTAATCGCTGCGGCGGGAATTTCATTAACGGCCACAACTTCTTGTTTAGGCGCTTCCGGTGAACCAGGCATAACTGCTAAAGGGCTAACAGCAACTGGAGGAGGAGTTTCTTTTGTAGTTGGCGTGGTTGGAGTAGTGTGAGTGATTGGGTCAACAACACCCTCTTTTTCTTCGGGTGTGTTTATAGTTGGCAAGGTTTGAGTCGTAACAGGCGTATTAGTTTTTGAAGCTGGTTTTTGAGTTAAAACCGCAACTAAAACAACACCAAGAACAACAACAAGGACGCCGACGAGGATGGCTAATTTTTTTGTGTTCATAAAATTTTTTTTCCGCAAACGCAGAAATATAGAGTTATGTTTATTATTTAAAATTATATCATTTTTGATAATAGAAATCAAATGAAACCTCAGCTAAAAAAGGGGAAAAAAATTTATTAGTCTGAGCGGGAAAATCAACCCGTAAAAATAATTTATTTACCGCTTGTAAGGTAAATTTCTGGCTCAAATCCTGACCGACTAAAGCCGTCTGCCAATCTTTTCCGTCAAAGGAAAATGAGAGTTTTTGATCAAGGCATGGAAGAAATTGTGACCCCAAACTAACATTTGCAATCTGTTTGATTATCAAACCCGAATCATAAGTAACAGGGCTAAAGACAAGTATACCCGGAGTTTGATTTTTAAAACCATGATCACTAAAGACTTGCCAGTAGTCAAGGCCACTGCGTTTTATTTGCGCTAATAAGCTAATTTCATTGCTATTATTAGACAAAATACTGAAATGGGCGGCTTCGTCTGATATTGAAAAAATATCTTTAAAAACGACTTCACCGCTAATTTTATCGCTATTATCAGACCATAATTTTATAAGTTGCGTTCGACCAAGACTACCGCTATAAATGTACCAATTACTATATTGGTCGTTTTTAACTTTAATTATTTCAGGGCGAAAACCACCGAGCATAACCCGAATATCAAAAAAGCTACTGATGTCTGTGGGTTCACTATTTAGGAAGCGATAAGCGATTCCCTTATAGGCCCCATAAATAATTAAATAATCCGACTCTTCCCCGCCAAATCCGAAAAGTCCAAAATAAGGAGAAGAAATTGTTTCCGAATTATCACTAAATACTAGTGGCGAAAAAATAAGACCATCAAAAAAATAAACTCGACCGCGATAGTTCGAACCTTCTTTTAAGGTTAAGCCAACTGTCCAGTGAGAAGCAATTGTTCCAATTGAAATTGCGGCGATTTCTGATTCTTTAACTTCTTTTGGAAATAATAAAGGCTTGTCATTATAAAAAAGTTTAGTTCCCTTTTGCTTAAGGCAACTTTCACCAAGACAACGACGATCAGAAATTAAGGCGGCAGCGGAAAAATCATTTGCTTTTAATGATGTAAATTTATTTTTATTATTATTAGTTTGCGCCGTCGTCGCGACTTCCCAGGTATAATCAGGTTCAAAATAAATGGCGGTCGCTAAATTATCGCGGTAAAGGCTAGTTTGCGTTTTATCAATTAAAAAATCAGCGGCAAAACTATCAAAGAAAGAAGAAAAAAATAAGGGATTATTATTTTCATCATAGCCAAGTTTCGGTTCTGGGCGTGGTTCAGTTGAATTAGGCGTGTTCGCTTGGCCAAAATTATTAATATTATTTTGCGCTGAATTTTTTATATTATTTGCGTCGCGTCGATAATTTTTATTCAACTCAGTTCTAAGTGAATATATTATAAAAAAATTAGTCACCAAAAGGGCGACTAAAATTAAAAAAAGAGACACGATGATGAAATATGTCGAATTAACTAAAAATTTTTTATTTAATTTTGTCGACAGCATAAAAAATCTAAAAAAGAGAGAATCTGAAATTTAAACTCCTCGCCAATTAGCGAGGAGTTTTAGAAATAATAATTATTTAACAACAACTCCAGTCTGCTTTTGGTCTAACGCCCTGGTTGGCCATTTACGCCAGTCATAACGATTACCAGTTAAACGATATGAAATTTCAACGGCTTTATCCGAACGGAAAATTAATTTATTATTTTGAATTACATAATAAACATTAGCAAACTTTCCCGAAGGAGTAATTGAGACCTGAACAGTATCATTAGAATAATCAATAACTTTGCGCCAAACCCAAAGATCACTACCCTCATCTTCAAGCGCAAAATTTATAATATATTCGTACTCTTTAAGCTTAGAGTTAAGACGAGTGATATTCGCTTTGCCAATATATTCTTCTTTAACGCCGCCCGCAATTGATGGAGCAAAAGTTGAATAATTAATTTTATTAATATTATAGAGAGGATCGATGGTCGTAGCGGTAATTTTACTAACCGTTAAATTATTCAAGTTGGTAATATTTTTTGCACCGAAATTAACATCACCAGCCATTGTGCCGCCAGCTAAAGGTAAGAAGGCACCCGTCGGCAAAGCCGTACAACTTTCAACGTTTCCAGCCGCATCAACGCCCAAAGGATAATTTCCAGTTGTACAATTATTACCATTAGCCGCGAGAGCGGCGGCGGTTGCGGCATTGGTAGCGGAAGCGGCTGCTAAGGCATAGTTTGGAGTAATTGTGCCACCACCACCAGATAATATTATTGTATTTCCCGATGTGCTAAGAGTTTGAGCGCCCGAAGGAGCGGCTTTATCGCAAACAATCGCCGTTCCCCCAGCGTTAGCAGCGCACCATGAATTAGCATTCGTAGCACCTATTTTTGTAATCGTAATATTATCTGGAACTTGGGCATCAGTTACAGCGCCAGTTATTTCAGTAAATGCATAGGCTGGTTTTGTTCCCGCTTTAGCCCAAGCAGAAACGCTTGGATCAGATTCAGTTAGAGTCGGTACTGCCGTACAACTTTGGACATTACCAGAGGCATCAATACCGAGGGGATAAAGACCGGCCGTACAATTAGAACCATCAGCAGCGAGAGCG
>JBBRSQ010000055.1:0-3440 GCA_038245255.1 Patescibacteria group bacterium
GAGCCGTCTTCGGGATTCGGACCCGAGACCTTTTCCTTACCATGGAAATGCTCTACCAGCTGAGCTAAGACGGCGTTATTTAAAGAGAAATAAAATTATAAATTCTCAACCTTTTCCTGAAAGTCAGATAATTTATTATTTTCGGGATTCACCAACGCTAATTTTTCTAAATACAGGAGCGCTGACTCTTTATCTTTTTTCATTATACTTAAATCCAAAATTAAATCAAGGAAACGAGGGCTATTTTGCTCCAGTTCAAGCGCTTCGCGAATATTTTCTAGCGCCGCTTCTAAGTCCCCAGCTTCCCTTTCAACCCAAGCGAGCGAAAAAAATATTTCTTGAATAGTTAGTTCGGCCATTAAGTCAATATCGCCAGAAAATTGCTTCGCTAATTTTAAAGCATACTGATAAGTCTGACGTGCTTCTGACCATTTTTTTTGTTCATCGTATAATGAACCTAGTTTAAAAAAAGCCGAAATATTTTTTTGATCTAAACTAATTATTTCAACTAATTTTTCTTCAGCCTCATTATAACTCTCTTTTTTTAAAGAATCAGTATAGGCGACGAATAAATCTTTAATCCTTTTTTGCTTTTCAACTTGCGATATTTTAATTGCGCTTTTATAACTATTTTTAATTTTTTTTAACTGGCTTTGTGAAGACTGTAAAAAGCCAGAAACTCGCTTACTGACAAAAAGCCAAACCCGCGCCACTCTACCGCCAACACGCGCCAAATCTCTTTCAACTTTTTGTTTAATAATTTGATCTTTAAACTTTGCCTCCTTTTCTCCAGGCATATTATTAATATCAAGAATAGCCAGCGCCGGGAATTTTTTCAAAATTATCGCTAAAATAATTAGCAAACAAATCCCGATCAAAATTAGAGAAATAATAGTTGGCATAGTAATTTAGTTAATCTATTTATTTTACCTCTTTATCCTAACTTGTCATTTTAATAAATTCGCTTAATTTCAAACTCGCTCCTCCAACCAGTAAGCCGCTAATATTTTCTTGAGTAAGAAATTCCTGAGCATTGCTAGCGGTAGTACTGCCGCCATAAAGCACGGCAACTTCTTTATTTAAAATTCTTTTCGTCTGGGCTTTAATAAAGTCGTGAATTTCATTGGCCTCAGTCGGAAGCATTGCCTTGGCATTCTTATTGCTGCTTATTGCCCATATCGGTTCATAGGCAATAATTAACTCAGTTGTATTTTTTATCTTAATCCCTTTCAAGGCTCGACGCAACTCATCCAGAAGATAAGATTTTGTTTCTCCGGATTGTTTTTCAGTTAATTTTTCACCAATACAAAGAATAGGGATTAATTTATTTTCTAGAGCTGATTTAATCTTCTTATTAATAATGGCTGAGTTTTCATGCAAGTGCTCGCGTCGCTCGCTGTGACCAAGAATTACATATTTAACGCCAAGCGATTTTAAATTAGAAGCAGACACTTCACCAGTATAGGCGCCACTATTTTCTTGCGCACAGTCTTGCGCTCCTAAAATTAATTTTGTTTTTTTTAAAATCGGTCCAATAAATGCTAAAGCCAAATAATCAGGACAAATTACAACTTCATTCTTTACAGATTTTATTTTTTGACTAAACTGTTTAGCTAATAAAAGACTTTCTTTAATGCCAAGTTGCATTTTCCAATTAGCTACGATTATTTTTTTCATATTATTTTTGAGTTTGCGCCCATTTAATTGTTCTTTTAATTCCCTCTTCTAAATTTATTTGCGGCTGCCAGTTTAAAACGTCTCGAGCCCTTTCATAACTTAAGCAACTTCGTCTTTGTTCCCCTGGTTTGCCGGGCATTTCCTTTACTTTTATCGGTCCATCGAGCGCCTTCTCAATACTACTACAAATATTTAATAAATTTGTTTCAATTCCTGAACCAATATTAATCTCGGACTGACAATCAATATTTAAAGCTAGATAAAGACCGCGCACAACATCATCAACATAAACAAAATCTCGAGTTTGTAATCCATCGCCAAATTGTAAGCTTTCTGAGTCTTTAACGGCATTATCAATAAAAATTGCGATTACTCCCGCTTCACCGCCTTTAAACTGACGTGGCCCATAGACATTCGCGAATCTTAAAACAGTATAATTTAAACCATAAACCTGAAAATAATAATTCAAATATTTTTCAACCGTTAGTTTATGAATTCCGTAAGGAGAAACAGGATAAGTCGGACTACTTTCAGTCGTCGGAATTTCCTCCGCTTCGCCATAAATAGCACCACCAGTTGAAGAGAATATTATTTTTTTAACGCCAGCAGCATGGGCGTTAATAATTATATTTAAACCACCGAGCACATTTATTTTATTGTCATAAGCGGGATCGCTGACGGATTTACGGACATCGATTTGAGCGGCCAAATGATAGACGAAGTCAAATTTTTCCTTTTTAAATACTTTTTCAATTTTAGGCGAGCAGATGTCTAGCTCGTAAAGTTTTGCCTTCGGATTTACATAGTCCTTTTTACCTGAAGATAAATCATCGATGATTATGACCTCGTGGCCCTCACTTATTAATTTATCTACCAGGGTTGATCCAATAAATCCCGCGCCGCCGCTTACTAGTATTTTTGACATAATATTTGATATTATCTTTTTTATATCATAACATTTATTTCTAATAAAATAAAGTCAAATATTAGTCAATGTTTAATTGGCTAAAATGGAGTTATTGGCCCTAATTATGATTTGCCTTTCTTCGATTTTTTTGATAAAATATACTTAGATAATTAATTAAAAATTTAGCTGAAAATACCCCTAAATATTGGGAATTTTTTGTTTTTAATTCTGTTTATAATATGCCCAAAGACCCAAAAAAAGAAAATGCCTATGGCGCTGATCAAATTACCGTTCTTGAAGGTTTAGATCCGGTCCGAAAAAGACCAGGAATGTACATCGGTTCAACCTCTAGCGCCGGCCTCCATCATTTGATCTGGGAAGTAGTCGATAATTCAATCGACGAAGCCATGGCGGGCTACGCCTCGCAAATTTCTGTTTCCCTGTTAGCTGACGGGATGGTTTCTGTAACCGATAATGGTCGTGGTATTCCGGTTGAAAAAATGAAAGCGACTGGAGTCTCGGCGCTTGAAACTGTTTTGACGAAATTGCACGCTGGTGGTAAATTTGGTGGCGGTGGCTATAAAGTTTCTGGCGGTCTTCATGGCGTCGGTGTTTCGGTTGTTAATGCGCTAAGTGAATATTTAAAAGCTGAAATTAGACGTGATGGCAAAGCCTGGGAACAAGAGTTTAAAATGGGCAAACCGCTTAAAGCGGCCAAAGTTGTCGGAACAAGCAAAGAAACCGGTACCACTATTACTTTTAAGCCAGATGCTACTATTTTTACTGAGCTTGAATTTAACTGGGGTAAAATTTTAGATCGCCTTCGCCAACAATCGTATTTAACCAAAGGAATAAC
>JBBRSQ010000056.1:0-2812 GCA_038245255.1 Patescibacteria group bacterium
CGACGGCGAAACTAAAGAAAGAATTTCCGAATTACTCATCGCGTTAGTTGAATGGACAAAAAAACTAAGTAAATAATAAATTAGAGATATAAATAAAATAAGAGAATCCGATTAGGACTCTCTTATTTTTTTGATGAAAATATGATATAGTATCAAAGTATTAATATGGACAAAAAACTTAATTTTTTTCTCTCAATCCTCGAGCGCTTCGGCTGGTTAGGTAACTGGCTGTTTTTATTTATCGCCTTAACGGAGTGTATTCCCTTTTTAGGGAGCGTATTTCCGGGCGGAACCTTAATTTTCATTGCCGGCGTTCTCGCGGCTCAGGGCTATTTTCATGTCTGGGATGTTTTAATTTTTGCGGGTATCGGCGCTCTCATTGGTGATTATATGGGCTATTCGCTCGGTCGTTGGGGAGGTAACTGGCTGAGACGTAAAAACATCATTAAAGTGGAACTCATAAAAAAGGGTGAGGATTTTTTTAATCATTACGGACCGCCGAGTATTTTCTGGGGCCGGTTTATCGGCGCGACCCGCGCTATCGTTCCCTTCATCGCCGGCTCGACCCGCATGAACCCCTGGGTATTCTTCGGCTGGAATTTAGCCGGCTCAATTGGCTGGGCGTTTTCGCATGTTTTTCTAGGCTATTTCTCGGGTAATATTATTGCAATCGTAATTAAGAAATGGTCAGGGAGATTAAGCTGGATTTTAGGAATTGTTCTGATTGTTCTTTTCCTCTACTGGTTCATTCGTAAACATCACGAGCATATCGGCCTCTACTATTTAAAACTTAGTAAAAAATTTACCGAGTATTTAACTTCCCGAAGCTGGTTTAAAAAAACGCTCACTAAACAACCGGTTATTACGGAAATTATTGAAAATAAAATTAGTCAGGAAAAAATATTTGGCTCATTTCTTGTCGCCCTCATTTTAATTCTTCTTTATATCTTGGTAATAATTCTAGACTTTTTCTAATTTTATTCCTATTTAATCCGACTCGCAATAATCAGCTTCAATTTTGCTTTGTTTAATTTTTATTTCCTCAAAGCCGGCCGCATTATCGAGACCAAAAAAATGATTATAAGTATCGGCGCTTAATAAATTTTTCGGAATGCGACAGCTAAAACTTGAACCGACGAGAACATTATTTTTATAAAGACCGCCCTGAAGATAGCAACGCTCACCGGCCGGGCCAATAATACTTAGCTGCCTTTCCTCGTCGCCGGCAGTTTTTTTATACTCAGAGATGTAACAATTTATTAATTTATTTATAAAACAAGCCTCATCAGCGCCGCAAATAACTGACTTTGCGTTTTCGGCCTCAGCTTTAACCTTTTGCTCGGCGGACATTTTTTCGGCGGCTAATGTACTTGAGCTTTTAACAAGCGGGATTACTTCGCGCACGGACGCTTCGTCATAAATCGGTTCAATGTTAACTTTTTTAGGCTTCGAGCAAGCACTAATAACAAGAATTACGACCAGTAACATTAGAGAAAATCTGACAGTTTTTTTTCGATTTATCTTCATAGTAAAAACGCTTATTTTTAGGTAATTATAGTATTAATAATAATTATATCAAAGATAAAAGTAAATTGACATAAACATGTCCTAGTGCTAAATTAGGGTATTACCTTAACAATTTAACTAAAATAAACCAGACAATGAGCGAACTACTGAAACCAGGTGACGCTAAAGGCGTCAAAAAGAATTGGCAAATGCCGGGAAATCCCTGCTACCAACCCGAAAAACTTAAATGTATTTTTGCCTACGATGAGCTTTATAGTTTTATCGGTCAGGTTGAATACGCCGCGCTTGAAGAAGTTGTGGAAATTTTAATCTCGGCCGGACTAGCTCCAAAAGAGATAAGAGAAAAACTGAATGAGCAGACGGCCGGTATTTTAAAAGGGGTCGTTAGTTCTGAAGTTGATCGCTACGAGCGTGAAGTCAGTAAAAAAGACATCCTCGCTTATGTTCAAATCGCTCAGGCGCAACTACCCCTTGAGCTCCGCCCTTACTTACACATTCTTCTTACCAGTTACGACACTATTGATACGGCTAACGCTTACAAATTTCAAAAAGCTTACGATAAAGTCATTTTTCCTTCCTTAAAAAAGTTGGTAAATGATTTAATTATTTTAGCTGAAGAATATAAAGCGCAAATTCAAATCGGTCGCATTCACGGACAACACGCGCTTCCAATTACTATCGGTTTTTGGCTCGCAACGATTATTAATCGAATAATTTTTTGCTGGAAAAAGCTTGAAGAATCTTCCCTGCTGCTCGTTGGTAAAATATCGGGCACAACCGGCGCTTATAACGCTTATGTCGGCTTAGGCCTCGCAAAGCATAAAAGTCCGGAAGATTTTGAAGCGGCTGTTTTACGTCGTCTCGGCTTAAGAGCAGCCCCAATTTCAACGCAAATTGTTCCGCCAGAGCCTTTAGCTTACTTCTTATTCGATGTCGTTTTGCTTTCCGGCGCTTTAGCTCAATTTGCTAATGACTGTCGGCATTTAATGCGCACTGAAATTGCTGAAATTCAGGAAGAGTGCATTTCCGGTTCAGTTACTTCAGCCAGTGCGGCTTTTAGGCAAGATCCAATTGTTTTCAAAAACATCCTGGATGCTTTTAAAAAAAATAAAAGCGAATTTCATAAAGTTATTGAAACAATTATAAGCGAGCATCAAGGAGATTTAAGCGGCTCAACGCTGATGCGCGACTTTCCGACGATTATTATTAATTTGCAAACGCAAATTGATAGTTTACTCCACGAAAATAAAGATGGCCGATCATTAATTAGCCGCCTTAAAATTAA
>JBBRSQ010000057.1:0-2787 GCA_038245255.1 Patescibacteria group bacterium
AGCGAGCATCAAGGAGATTTAAGCGGCTCAACGCTGATGCGCGACTTTCCGACGATTATTATTAATTTGCAAACGCAAATTGATAGTTTACTCCACGAAAATAAAGATGGCCGATCATTAATTAGCCGCCTTAAAATTAACACTGAAAAATTAGAGAAGAACTTTTCCATGCAATCTGATTTCTTTTTAGCCGAACCGATATATATTGCTTTGCAATTATACGGTTACGCGGGTGACGCTTATAAACTCGTTAACGAAGTTTTGATCCCTAAAGCGAGAGGACTGGGCATAAACTTACACGAAGCTTTAATGATTGAAGCCGGACTCGATAACGGCGGATTGAATGATGTCGTCAAGCGCATACCGGACGAAATTTTACGACTCTTCTCGGTGCCGAAAAATTATAACGGGATTGCAATTGCGAAAACCGATAAAATAATTAAAATCGCCAAAGATTTTATTGGTTACGACGACTAAGAAAAAAAATAAAAAACAAAGGACCGCCTAAAAACGGTCTTTTTTATTTATGTTTAAATTTTAATTTTAAAAAAAAGACCATTTGCAAAATTGCAGTAAATGGTCTTTGAGTGATTTTAACGAAATTTTAATTAGTGGAATTCGTTGCGCAGAAAAGAAATGCCCGCCCAGGTATTATCGAATGACCTTTTAAGTAGGTTTAGAAATGAGCGTACGAAATAGTTTCGCGTCGCAACTTCATCATAATAATAACGAAAAATGCTCATGCCGCTAGTATAGCGAACAGACTCAACTCCCGCGGGTTCAATTAAATACAGGGCTGAAATTGCCAGGGCTTCATTAACATCGTTGTTATGACCGTAAAATGAATATATTCCCTCTTGACCCTTAATTGCTCCGGCGAACTGCGAATTTTTTTCATTTCGACTTTCCCAGGAAGTTTTATGCTTGTCGTTGTTAAAAAGGCGAATAGCATTTTCAATTGAAAGCTGTTTATAATTTTCAGCTTTCTCGAGGGGGATTTTGCCAATTGCAATAACGATTAGAACTAGTCCACTATCTTTATCCAAAATAGTTAAATAGCCACCAAAGCGTCTTTTACTTTCGTCAAAATTTTCGTTTGCATTTTCAATTAAAATTGCAAAATATTTACTTACATTTGCCAGACGAGGAATAATTTCAGTTGTTTTCATGAGGTGGTTTTGCGTTTTTTTAGTTTTTAGAAAGAGAAATTTGTTTTCCGCTTTCGTCAGTCAATACATCCGCGCAAATTGAATAGCGGAAATACAAAACTTTTCCGATAAACGCCTGGCCGTCCCAAGATCTTTGTACGTCAGCCTGAGTCCACTGTTCTGCATAAAAATAGACGAAGTCATTCGCGCTGTCTATTCGTGCCTGAATATTACGAATATCATTACCATAACTCGCGTTAATTACCGGGCCGAAACAATCAGTGCCACTTATTCTTTCTTTAAGAATAAAATGGATGCTGTTATATGGCTCCAAGGTATACGCAAAATTTAAACTCATTACCGAGACCGTCCCTTTATAGACGTCCTTTATTTTCTCGTTTTTATAAAAAACTGAGTAATGAGCGGGACCATTGCCGGGATTTACCGTCTCAAATGTAATATTCGAGCTGTTTACCGCTGGATTAGCAGGCAGAGCGTTAAAGATTTCGGCATAAGTCTTCGCTGGATCGGGTGATTTTTCGCAGGAAAACATGGTAAAAATGGCTGTAAATAAAAAAACAGCAACTAACTTGGTCATCAAATTTGATTTTTTCATCGCTTTTTTGGGTTTTTTTGGGTTTATTTTATGATTATTTTAAGGTACTAAGTGATTTTAAATTATACGACATAATAAAGATTATGTCAAGGTAATCAACAAAAAACTGAGATCATGCTCAGTTTTTTATACGTATTTAGAAGTATTTTATTTTTACTTATTTGAACCTATTTAAGCTTATTTGAGCTTAATTTAGCTTATTTCAGTTTCCCTAAATCAAGTTCTTCGGTAATTTTAATCGTTGAGACAAATTCAGGCATATGGCTAACCATAATTATTCCGCCTTCGAATTTATTTATGGCTTCAGCAATAACGGGGATATGTCGAAAATTAATATGATTAGTCGGTTCATCTAAAATTAAAAGTCCTGGTTCCATTAAAACTAAACGAGCAAAAGATAATAGTCCTTTTTGACCTTCGGATAAGGCGCCGATTTTATGACCCATTAAATCGCCGGAAATTAAAAAACCAGCGGCAACCGAACGTAAACTTTGTTCATCGTGTCCGTCTGCCATCACGTTCTTTAAAGAGTCATATACTTTTTCTTCAAAATCAAGCGTTGAAAAATCCTGACTATAATAACCGACTTTAACGCCTTTAGTAATTACTTGACCCTCTTGTTCGCCGGAAACTAGTGACCGCAGTAAAGTACTTTTCCCTATTCCATTCGGTCCAACTATAAGTAGACGATCTTTTTTACGAATCGCTTTATTTATATCTTTTACAACCGGCTCATGATTTCTTATAACCTTAGCTTTTTTTAAATTAACAAGTTCACCGGTAATATCTTGAACCGGAATAACAAAATCGCGAATGGTTCTGTCTTCTTGACGAACCTCAACTTTATTTTCTTCAAGCTCAGTAGTTTCATCTTTTAATTTCTTTGCGAGCTTACGCATTTTTCCGCCTTTATGGGCAAAAAAATTAACTTTTTCTTTACGATCAATAATCGCTTTTTCTAGCTGCGCGTTTTCGCGCTGTTCTCTAGCCACTCTCTTTTCAATTTCTTCAACAACAGAATAA
>JBBRSQ010000058.1:0-2702 GCA_038245255.1 Patescibacteria group bacterium
GGTCGCTGTTTTCTGTCGAAATTAATGCTTGATCGAAGTGCTAATCTCGGTGATTGCGCGCAACCTTGTCGCTGGGCTTATGATGTGACTCTTAAAACCGGTAATCACGGGGAAGAGCTTGAACTTGTTGAAGAGGAACATGGAACATATATTCTAAATTCTAAAGACCTTTGCTTAATAAAATATTTAAAAGACTTAGCGGCCGCCGGCATCACAAGTTTTAAGATTGAAGGTCGGGCTAAAAGCGTATACTATCAAGCAACGGTTTGCGGTATTTATCGTGAAGCGCTGGGTTTAATGAATAAAAAAATTTCTCCCGCTAAATTAAAGTTAGAGTTAAATTATTTATTTTCTGAACTCGAAACAAAATTAGTCCATCGCGGTTATACTAGCGGATTTTTATTAGGTGAGAAAGCGGATCAAAATATTGTCGATTCTCATAATAAAAGTGACTGGGAGTTTTGCGGACAAGTTCTAAAAACTGAAATAGATAAGAAGGGAATGCAAAAAATATATTTTCAAGTTCATAATACAGTTAAAATTGGTGATGAAATCGAGATTATTAGACCCAGTTATGATATAATAGGATTAAAGCTAGAGAAACTTTGGGGCGCGGTTAAGGGCGAAGAGCTCGAAGAGGCTCATGGCGGCGGCGGTGCGCAGCTTGCATATATCGAAATGAATAAAAAAGTTGGAGTGATTGCGCCCTTAACAGTTTTAAGACGAAAGAATAAAGAATAATATGATTTCATATTTACACGGAAAAGTAATTAATAAATCTTTAAATTTCGCGATTATTGAAGTCGCTGGTATTGGCTATCAAGTATTTGCTGGTGAAAATTTTTTAAATGAATTAAAAATCGGCAACGACATTGAAGTTTATACACACCACCAAGTGCGCGAAGAAGCGAGTGATCTTTACGGCTTTAAAACCCTTGAAGATTTAGAATTATTCGGTCTGCTTTTATCAGTTTCTGGCGTCGGACCAAAATCAGCCTTGGGAGTAATTTCAATGGCGAGTGCGAATGATATTAAAGAAGCAATAATTCGCGGTGACGCAAATTTACTAACTAAAGTTTCCGGAATCGGTAAAAAAACGGCTGAGCGTTTAGTCTTAGAATTAAAAACGAAAATATTACGAGGAACGACTATTAGCTCGCTTGAATCCGGAGGTTTAGCGGGAAGTGATGAGTTAGATGCTTTAATGTCGCTTGGTTATTCTTTAAGTGAAGCGCGCGCCGCTTTTAATTTAGTTGATCCGGCGCTAATTGATAGTGGCGAGCGGGTTAAAGCGGCTCTAAAGAAAATGGTAAAAAAGTAGAATTTTGTGCGTTATTTTTAGCTTTACAATCACTAGTTTTTCGGATAGTATAAAGATAAATTTACTTCTAATATAATATTTATGCGTCAATCCCACCTGTTTACTAAAACCATAAAAGAATTACCTAAAGATGAGACCAGTTTTAATGCCCAAGCTTTAATTAGGGCGGGTTTTATTGATAAATCTTCAGCAGGAGTTTATTCTTTTTTGCCGTTTGGTTGGAATGTTATAAATAAAATAAAAGCTATTATTAAAGAAGAAATGGAGGCAATTGGCGGTCAAGAAATAAACATGCCGTCACTCGCGCCGAAAGAAAACTGGCAAGCTACTGGTCGTTGGGACTCACTTGATGTTTTGTTTAAGACTACGGGCTCAGATGAAAAGGAATATGCGCTTAATCCTACTCACGAAGAAGTTGTGACGCCACTGGCAAAAAAATTCATTAGCTCATATCGTGAATTACCAATGGCAGTTTTTCAAATTCAAAATAAATTTCGTAATGAAAAAAGAGCGAAGTCAGGTCTTTTGCGCGGTCGTGAGTTTTTAATGAAAGATTTGTATTCTTTTCATGCTACTCAGGAAGATTTAGATGAATATTATGAAAAAGTGATTATCGCTTATAATAATATTTTTCGTCGCGTTGGTTTGGCAGAAAAAACATATTTGACTTTTGCTTCTGGTGGAAGTTTTTCTAAGTACTCTCATGAATTTCAAACTTTGACTGATGCCGGTGAAGATACTATTTATGTTTGCGATGCCTGTAAAATGGCAATTAACAAAGAAATTATAAAGGAGCAGACTACTTGTCCAAAATGTGGTCAGAAAGATTTACGTGAAGATAAGTCGGTCGAAGCAGCTAATATTTTTAAATTAGGAACTAAATATTCAGAACCTTTTGATTTGAAATATCAAGATAAGGATGGTGAAAAGAAAACAGTTATTATGGGTTGTTATGGCTTAGGCTTGAGCCGAGTAATGGGTTCAGTGGTTGAAACTTGTCACGACGAAAATGGAATTATTTGGCCGCAAAGTATTGCTCCTTATAAAGTTCATCTATTGTCGTTAAATGAAAATGAAACGGCTGATAAAATTTATAATAATTTAATTAAAGAGGGAATTGAAGTTCTTTATGATGATCGCGAGGTCCAAGCAGGAGAAAAATTTGCGGATGCTGATTTGATCGGTTGTCCTTATAGAGTTTTAGTAAGTAAGAAAACTTTGGCAGTCGGTAGTGCTGAACTTAAGAAACGTGAATTAAAAGAAAGCGAGCTCGTAAGCTTGAATGATTTAAGCGAAAAATTAAAATAGATTAAAGATATAAATATGTTCAATAAACTCCTCGGAAAATTTAGTCATGATTTAGGTATTGATCTGGGCACCA
>JBBRSQ010000059.1:0-2582 GCA_038245255.1 Patescibacteria group bacterium
CGCTATACCAATTATTGCCGCTGCAACAACACTAGGCATTCAAAAAATACAGAAACCAATTCCGAAAACTGGCTTTTTTCATCGAGCAGCGAAAGAAGCTCCGGCTACAGTGCGAACTGATGTTCCAATTCAAAAACCGATCGGTATCGCCCGTCCAATTTTTGCTCCTTCAATTGCTAAACAAGTAATGCACGATATTAAGCCAATGCCGAAAATAATGGGCCCGCTTGAAGAATTGCAATTTCTTGATTTATTAAATTTTAGACGCTTAGGGAAGGCTCCGAGCGAAGTGACAGCGAAAATATTTTCTAAGATAAAATTGTTAGAAGCGGATGGCTATGATAAAATGGTTTCAGGCGTTCATGCTTGGCGTCAAAGCCCTGTCAATCGCTTGTATTTAAAAATGGTTCAAGAAGCGATGAATAAGAATATGACAATTAAAGACTTTGCCCTGATGTCGCAAAAAAATAGTCAGAATTACTTAAGCATGGAAGAAATTGAAGCAATTTTAGTTATGAATAGTCAGTTAGTGTTTTAATATGATATGCAACAGTTTACCGTTCCTCAATTTATTGATGTTGAAAGTAAAATTATTGGTCCGATAACGACTCGTCAGTTTTTAATTTTGCTGGCAGCGGCTGTTATTGTCGCTCTTTCGTTTAAATTATTTGATCTTTCCTTGTTTATAACGATTACCGTTTTTGTTCTTGGGATTGCCGTTATTTTTTCTTTCGTAAAGGTTAATGGTCGTCCCTTTCATTTTTTTGTTGTAAATTTAACGCAAACTCTGCGTCGACCGAGTATCAGAGTCTGGAATAATCGTCTAACGGTCATTGAAGAAGTAGATAAAGTCGTATTCACAAAACCGGAACCTAAAGTAGAGCCTAAGGAATTTTATAGAAAATCGCGTTTAGCCGAGCTCGCGCTAGTCGTTGATACAAAGGGAAGATATAAAGGAGAATAATATATTATGCCGAAAAGTAAATTAGCAAAAAATAATATTTCCGTTTCGACCCAGCAATATTTGGACATTGCGGAAATTAAAGAAAATACTATTGTCATGAAGGATGGAACCCTCAGGGCGGTTTTACTTGTCTCTAGTATTAATTTTGCTTTGAAAAGCGAGGATGAACAGAATGCAGTTATTGATTCTTATGTTAGATTTTTAAATAATTTAAGTTTTACTTTACAAATTGTTATTCAATCTCGAGAACTTGATATTGATAATTACCTAGAATATTTGAAAGAAAAAGAAAAGCAACAGACGAATAAACTCTTAAAAGTGCAAACTGCCGATTACATTGAATATATTAAAGAATTGACTTCGCTCGGGAGAATCATGAATAAACGGTTCTATATTATCGTGCCTTACAATCCCATGTCAGATAAACGTAAAGGATTCTTTAGTTTAATTAGTGAGGCCTTAAAACCAGCGACGATAATTAAATTGAAAGAAAAAACTTTTCGCGAATATCAGGAAATGTTAGAACGCCGAAATGAAAGTGTTATTGGCGGCCTTGAATCAATGGGCGTTGCGGTCGCGCGTCTTGATACCCAGAGCTTAATTGAACTATATTATAAAACGTATAATCCGGAAACTTCAAAAAATCAGAATTTAGTCGATCTAGATAAATTACGGGTTGAGAAATAATTTTTATGGTCAATTTTAATAAAGAGGAAAATCCAAATAAACTTACACTGCAATCAACAGTGGCTTTTGGCGCAAAGAAAAATGGACCGGGTCTAGAGGCTAATCCGGAATTAACACGTGAAGTTGTTGAAGAAGAGAAGTCGTATCGACGCGGTGTTCTTTCGGTACGTGATATTATTTCACCAGCGAGCTTGAAGGTAGAAGCTAGTCTGGTTCGTTTAGGCGATAAATTTCTGAGAACAATTTTTGTTATTTCTTATCCGCGTTATATTTCGGTTGGTTGGTTTGCGCCGATAATTAATTTAAATTTTACTTTTGACGTTTCGATGTTTTTCTATCCAGTCAAAAGTTCAATCGTTTTAAAACAATTAAAAAATAAAGTTGGTTCACTTGAAGCGCAAATTGTTGCGGATGCTGAAAAAGGGGCCGCCCGTGACCCACTTCGCGAAACGGCTTTACGCGATATTGAATATTTACGGGATGCGCTTACTCAGGGAACGGAGAAGTTCTTTCAATTCGCGCTTTATGTTACTTTATACGCCGATAGCGCCGCCGACTTAGATAGAGTTTCCGATCAGGTTGAAGATATTTTTGGCTCTCGTTTAGTTTATTCGCGCCGTGTCTACTATCAGTCTGAACAAGGCTTTAACTCAACCCTACCACTTGGAAATGATGAATTATTTATTACCTTTAACATGAATTCATCGCCGATTGCCTCATCTTTTCCGTTTATCTCTAGTGAATTAACGAGTGACCAAGGTATTTTATACGGTATTAATCGTCATAATAATAGTTTAATTTTATTTGATCGCTTTACCTTGCAAAATGCTAACTCGGTTGTTTTTGCAACCTCGGGCGCGGGAAAAAGTTACGCGATTAAGCTTGAAATTTTACGCTCTCTCATGCTCGGTACGGACGTGATTGTTATTGA
>JBBRSQ010000060.1:0-2534 GCA_038245255.1 Patescibacteria group bacterium
CCTGCTTATCACTAATGATAATCGCCTTCTGTTGACCTGTTAATAAATCCCGTCCGCGATCTTAAATTTCTTTCGGTTCATCAAGCGTTACGGCTGAACCGATGCCAATTTTAATACTCTCGGCTAATTGCTCACCGATTAAAATATTAAATTCCTCACGAATATACTCAATTATATTATTATCAAATTCATTGCCGGCTGCCTTAAGTGAACGCCAAGTAACTACCCCACCTAAGGAGATAACCGCAATTTCTGAAGTCCCGCCACCAATATCAACAATCATAGTCGCAGTGGCTTCAGTAACAGGAAGACGGGCGCCGATTGCCGCCGCCATCGCTTCTTCAATTAAATAGACTTTGCGCGCTCCGGCTGAGCGGGCCGCATCTTCAACCGCCTTCTTTTCAACTTCGGTTAAATCGAGAGGAATACCAATAACAACCCGCGGACGTGAAATTAAGGTAAAATTCTCACTATGAACTTTATTAATAAAATACTTCAACATTTTTTCAGTAATTTCAAAATCAGAAATAACGCCATCAACCAAAGGTTTAATCGCTTCAATATGTCCCGGAGTTTTGCCAACCATTTTTTTAGCGGCCTCGCCGACTTCGAGTATTTCATTCGTTCTTTTATTAATAGCGACAACACTCGGTTCGTTTACGACCACTCCTTTATCGGCGACATAAACTAAAGTATTTCTGGTGCCCAGATCAATACCTAAATCATGACTAAATTTTCCGAGGAGTTTATTGAACATAATTAAATTTTTCAAAAATTAATAAGATTTGGCAAATAGCCAATCGTGCTTAGCGGTCTCGCCACTAATAAAACATTTTTTGTTTTTCGGAGCGGCCTTTTCATTCTCTGGTAATAAAACACGCGAGACCATACTATATTTTTCCTTAAGTAGTTTTTCAGTCGCCGCGTCTTCGCTCCAACTAGCCTCAAACCAACCAGTTTGATCTTTTATTTCATCCCAGCTCTCAATTCGATGAATATTTTTTTTCGCAAAATCAAGCGCCTGGCTATATAAATTTTGATGGATTTCTTTCATTAATTCCTCTAAATGTTTTTCTAAATCGACTAAAGCGACGACTTCTTTACTGTCATTATCACGACGAAAAATAGTTACTTTTTGCTCATTCGCTTCTTTTGGACCAATTTCGAGTCTAACTGGAACGCCACGCACCTCCCAATAATTAAATTTAAAGCCCGGAGTCTGGCCATCACGAATATCAATTTTAATTCGATACTTACCTTTAAAAGTAGATTTGATATTTTCGCTATATTCTAAAACTTGCTCGCGAGCCGCCTCATCTTTATAAATAGGAACGATTACAATTTGAATTGGCGCGACATTCGGCGGTAAACGTAAACCATTATCATCACCATGAACCATAATTAAAGCACCGACTGAACGCCAGGCAAAACCCCAGCTATTCTGATGCCCGAAATGAAATTCGCCATCGGCACCCAAATATTTAACATCAAAAACTTCTGCAAAATTTGTGCCGAGATAATGACTTGTTCCACCTTGAATTGCTTTACCGTCACGCGCCATCACTTCAACCGTTTTCGTCATCACTGCTCCGGCAAATTTTTCCGATTCAGATTTCTGACCGCAAAAAGTCGGAATGGCCATGAATTCATAGGTATCTTTATAAAAACCTAAAATTTTATCAACTTCCGCTCGCGCCTCATCTTCAGTCGCAAAAACCGTATGACCTTCCTGCCATAAAAATTCACTCCAACGTAAAAAAGCGCGTGGTCTCTTTTCCCAACGTACAACATTCGCCCATTGATTTAAACGTAAGGGTAGATCTTTATAACTTTGAATCCAGCGGGCATAAGTTTTATACATCGCCGCTTCGCTAGTCGGACGAATCGCTAATTTATTCGTTAGCTCCTCTCCGCCGGCATGAGTTACTATCGCGAGTTCCGGGGCAAAGCCTTCAACGTGATCCTTTTCCGCTTCCAGATTTTCCAGTGGCACAAAAATTGGAAAATAAACATTTTCCACACCATCATCTTCAATTTTTTTATTAAGTTCAGCTTTAATTAACTCCCAAATTTTTAAGCCATATGGACGGATAATTCCACAACCGCGAACTTCTGAATTTTCAGCTAGTTCTGCCTCACGAACGACATCCTGATACCAGACTGGAAAATCGAGCGCCTGTTTTGTAATTGTTCTTTTTTCGTTTAATGCCATATTTTTATTTTCTATATTTTTCCGCTTTCTTTCTTTTATCCTAACTTAAATTATAAGGCCTGTAAAGCTAAAATTAGGGCTCAGGATTCTACTTTTTTGCCATCTTTTTTAGGGCCGCTTTAACCCGCTCGCCACTATCAATTAGCGCCGGATCAACTAAATTAAAAGCGGCGCGCGCTTCACTTAAAGAATAACCAAGCGACATTAAAGCATCTAACTCATCACTTCCCGCTAAAGCTCCGGATTCAAGCGAGCTAATAGTCGTTCCTCGTAATATTTTCGTTTTTAATTCTAAGACTAAACGCTCAGCCGTTTTTTTACC
>JBBRSQ010000061.1:0-2189 GCA_038245255.1 Patescibacteria group bacterium
AACATACTTAGGGAGAATTCCGACGCATGCTCTTAAAGATATAAATTTTGGCGTTAAGAAGGGTGAATTCGTGGCTTTAATGGGTAGGAGCGGTTCGGGAAAGTCGACATTGCTTCATCAACTAGGTCTTTTAGACTCACCGACTAGCGGAGAAATAATTATTGATGGAAAAAGTGTTATTTCACTTTCGGAAAAAGCGAAAGCACGTTTTCGTCTAGAGAAACTTGGTTATGTTTTTCAAGACTACGCTTTATTACCAGAATTAACGGCGCTTGAGTCCGTTTATTTACCACTAATGATTTTAGGTTTTTCAAAAAAAGATTATATTGAGAAAGCCAGCGAAGTTCTAAAAAAAGTTGGCTTGGGTGATAGATTAAATCATTTACCAAAAGAAATGTCCGGCGGGGAACAACAAAGGGTTGCGATTGCCCGCGCTTTAGTTAATAAACCATTAATTCTATATGCTGATGAACCGACTGCGAATCTTGATACTGAATCTTCAATTGTAATTCTAAAATTATTTCGAGAATTAAATAAAGAAATCGGTCAAACAATTATCATGGTTACTCATGAACCTGATGATAAAAAATATGTTGATCGCGTAATTTTTCTTAAAGACGGCGTTATTAAAAGCGAATAATTAATTACAATTTCCTTTAGGGACAATAATGCTGACATCCTTAAAACCAGCTGACTTAAATATTACTTCTAGTTGCTTAGTCGCATTTTTTGAAGCTTCATCAAGAATACCACCCTGGCAAGCAGCCTCTCTTATTGAGGCCTCGGCTTTTTGGCGAGCTTCTGATTCAAGATTAATATCACCTTTGGTAAATAAGCCTTGATCACGGTCAAAGACTTTTGTTTGCGAATTATCTAAAATAACCGCAAATATCTGCGGGGCAGGGAGATTAATTATAACTGCCGAGCCCGAACCAGAGAAGTCTTGCGGTTTCATAGTTGAGAGATCAAAACCAGCGACAACTTTTCCGCTCGCAATTAGTAGTAATTTATCGCCGAATAGAAATTGTTTTAGACTGTCAAAATTTGTTCCGGCTTCAATAATTTTATCAATATTAAATGAGGCGGTTTCAAGTCGAGACAACATTTCTACTTGTTTTATGACTGCCGCTCTATCCGCGCCGAAGCGATATTCTGGTTTTGATGAGAGCCAAGATTTAATTAAGAAAAAGGCCGCTAAGGCTAAGATGGCACCGACGAGAAGAAGAATTAATGATTTTTTCATATTTTTATATTATTTGATTACATTATAACATTTAAAATCGCTAAAACATATAAAAAAATTAGCATTAAATATTTACTTTTTAATTGTCTAATTCGAAAAATTATGGTATTATAGATATAAGTTTTAGTACTTACTTAATTAAATAATTTATAAAATCTATGGACTCATCTTATAGTTCGTCGAGCACGAAAACAATATTTCGTGGTACGCAAATTGTTTGGTACATTCTTGCCGTTTTAGAGATACTTTTAGCTTTTAGATTCGTCTTAAAAATGATGGCCGCTAATCCGCTAGCTGGTTTCTCGAGATTTATTTATGGTATTACTTGGCCTTTTGCGCAGCCGTTTATCGCTGTGTTTCGGACTTCTAAGGTCGAAGGTAATGTTTTTGAGTGGACAACTTTAATGGCGATGCTCGTTTACTGGATCGTCGCTATCGGAATTATTCGAATATTTTTGATGAGTAAAACGGTCTCGACTCCGGAAGCCGCCGCTAAACTCGATAAAGAAGAAGATTTATAATTATTTAATAAAATAATATTATGTTAACTACTATTGCGGTCGTTTTAATTATACTGTGGTTGATAGGTGTTCTCACGGCCTATACTTTAGGCGGATTCATCCATGTATTACTAGTAATTGCTATTATCGTTATCCTGATTCGAGTAATAAAAGGAGAAAATCCGTTTAAATAAGAAGCATAAAAAAAATTAGACAAAAAGAGGTTTTTAAAACCTCTTTTTTGTTGTGGATAACTATTAGTTTTCACGCGAATACTAAGGGTTTTATTGAAACTTTACGCAGACTTCAAAATTTGCTAATATACTATATGTAGTGGTCTTACTATTTATATGACCCTATATATAGTAATTTATTTAAATAAACATATGGACAAAAAGATAGAAAATAATCGCTTTGACGTGATTAAAATGAGTGCCGGTTGGCTT
>JBBRSQ010000062.1:0-2179 GCA_038245255.1 Patescibacteria group bacterium
AAAGCGATTAGACGCCAAGGGGAAAGCTTGTTCCGACGAGAAAAAAAATAAACTGTCAGTAAACCAGCGATAATGGCGCCATGAATTGCTAAACCACCCTGCCATATTTTTAATATGGCTAAGGGATTGTGCAGATAGTATGAAAACTGAAGAAGAACGTCGTAGAGTCTGGCGCCTATTAAGCCATTAATAATTAACCAAAATGATAAATCAAGTAAAGTATTAGGATCAATTTCGTAATATTTCGCTAACTTAAAACTGACGGCAAGAGCAGCAATAATCCCAGAAACCATAAACAAACCATACCAGTAAATATTAAAGGAGCCATATGAAAATATCGTAGCGTTAGGTTGAAAATTATGAAGAAAGTTAATCATATTTGAATTTTAGCAATTTTAAGGCTTGACGGCAAATAAAAAATAGCGATTTTAATCGCTATTTTAAATGTGCGGGCGGAGAGACTCGAACTCTCAAGAGTTGCCCCGCTAGCTCCTAAGGCTAGTGCGTCTACCAGTTTCGCCACGCCCGCGTATATCTGTTAACTACCGTCTTTTTATATTAAACAATTATTTTTATAAAGTAAAGAATGTGTTATAATAAGATTATAAAATTATAATAAAATAAGTTAAATATTTTTATGTTAAAAAATAAATTCGTACATTTTTTTAATGAACTTGGAATTAAAGATGTGCCTCTAGTTGGTGGCAAAAATGCATCTTTGGGCGAAATGTATGGTCATTTAGTAAAAAAAGGATTGCGTATTCCTAACGGATTTGCAACGACTGCCTCGGCTTATAATTATTTTTTGGAGTCCACTGGTTTAAAAAATAAAATAAAAACAATTCTCAAGGGTTTAGATACAAAAAATGTAAAAGATTTAATGAAAAGAGGCGCGGAAATCCGCAAACTTATTATCGCCTCAGAATTACCAAAAGATTTTTCCCAATCGATTACTGAAGCTTACCGTAAATTATCAGCAACTTATAAAATGAAAAATGTTGACGTCGCTGTTCGTTCAAGTGCAACGGCCGAAGATTTGCCTGACGCCTCGTTCGCTGGTCAGCAGGAGACTTATTTAAATATTACTGGCGAAAAGGATTTACTGCTAGCTGTTAAAAAATGTATCGCGTCCCTATTTACTAATCGTGCCATTTCATACCGAGTTGATAAAAAATTTGATCACTTTTCAATTGCGCTGTCGGTTGGAATTCAAAGAATGGTTAGATCTGATCTCGGTTCTTCGGGCGTTATGTTTACAATCGACACTGAATCGGGTTTTAAAAATGCGGTTTTAATTAACTCAATTTTCGGTTTAGGTGAAAATATTGTTCAAGGTCATGTTACCCCTGATGAGTTTTATGTTTTTAAACCAACCCAGGCGATCATTTCGCGCACCTTAAGCAAAAAGAATATCAAAATGATTTATAACTTAAAAGGAAAAAACCCAGTTATAAATATTAAAGTTCCAGAAGCCGAACAAATGTCGGCCTCTCTAAGCGACAAGCAAGTTATCCAGCTAGCTAAATGGGGAATGATTATTGAAGAACATTATAAGCGTCCGATGGATATTGAGTTTGCGCTTGATGGCCGAACTAACGAATTATTTATTACTCAGGCGCGGCCAGAAACTGTGCAGAGTTTAAAAAATCAGCAAGTAATTGAACATTATAAATTAGAGAAGAAAGGGAAGCTTATAACGTCTGGTCAAAGTGTCGGTAATCGTATTGGTGCTGGTATCGCCAACCGAATGATGGAGGTAAAAGATATTCATAATTTTAAACCCGGTCAAGTTTTAGTTACCGACATGACCGACCCTGACTGGGAACCGATTATGAAAATTGCCTCCGCGATTGTAACTGATAAGGGCGGACGAACCTGCCATGCCGCTATTGTTTCACGTGAGCTTGGTATTCCCTGCGTAGTTGGAACTGAAAATGTTTCTAAATTAATTAAAACTGGTCGTGCGATTACGATTGATTGCGCCAGTGGCGAAGAAGGTTATGTTTATGAAGGAAAACTTCCCTTCAAAATTGAAACTACTGATATAAAAAACCTAAAGAGACCAAAAACGAAGATGATGATGAATATTGGTGAACCTGATATGGCTTTCTCAAATTCTTTCATTCCTAACGACGGTGTTGGTTTGGCCCGCTTAGAATTTATAATTAATAATTACATT
>JBBRSQ010000063.1:0-1978 GCA_038245255.1 Patescibacteria group bacterium
AACATTTACGGAAAAAGCGGCCGGCGAAATGGAAGAGAGAGCTGACAAAATCTTGCCTTATGGTTTCGTCGATCTTTGGATTAATACTTTTCACAGTTTTGGCGAAAGACTTCTTAGAGATCACGCTCTTGATATCGGCTTGAGTGCTAATTTTAAGCTTTTAGCAGAAACCGACCAATGGGTTTTAATTAAAAAAAATCTAAATTTATTTAATTTAGATTATTACAAACCGCTTGGAAATCCGACTAAATTTATCTCCGAACTTATTCGACATTTTTCACGTTTAAAAGATGAGAATATTTCTCCACGTGATTATCTTGAATATGTTCAAGGATTATCTAAGGGTGAAACTGATGAATTAGAGATAAGCAGAATTAATGAACTAGCGGGAGCTTATCAAGTATATAATCAATTATTACTTGAAAATAATTATTTAGATTTTGGCGATTTAATAGTTTATACTTTGAAATTGTTTACTGAGAGACCGAATATTTTAAAATATTATCAAGCAAAATTTAAATATTTAATGGTTGATGAATTTCAGGATACGAATTGGGCTCAGTATGAGTTAGTGAAGCTATTAGCGGCACCAAAAAATAATTTGGTTGTTGTTGGCGATGATGACCAAGCAATTTACAAATTCCGTGGCGCTTCGATTTCAAATATCATGCAGTTTAAAGACGATTTTAAGGGGGCCATCGAGCTTGTTTTGACTGAAAATTATCGTTCTCGTCAGGAAATTCTTGATTATTCGTATAAGTTTATTCAAAATAATAATCCTAATCGTCTTGAAGATAAACTGAAAATAGATAAACGTTTAATTGCTAAAGGCGAAGTTGAGACAAAAAAGCATCGTGAACCGGCACTTAGTTTTTATGATTTTGACACGGCCGCTGAGGAAACTGCTTTTGTTGCCCAAAAAATTTCTGAAATTTATGAATTAAGGGCTGAGGCTGGTGAAGACGTAAAATGGACTGATTTTGCAATTTTGGTGCGCGCCAATGATACTGCTGACGCTTATGTCAAAGAGTTGGGACGTTACAATATTCCTAATCAATTTATGTCTTGGCGCGGGCTTTATTATAAACCACTCATTTTAGACATTTTAGCGTATTTTCGACTTTTAGATAATTATCACGAGTCATCGGCATTGTTTCGAGTTTTAAATATGGAAATATTTAAAGTGGCTCACCTTGATCTAGTAACCATAAATAAAATGGCCGCCAGAAAAGTTTGGTCGCTTTACGAGGCTCTAAAAAATATTAACTTAATTCCCGGTATTAGTGTTAGTAGTTTTAAAAACATTAATAAACTCCTAAATTTAATTTCCGTCCATTCGGCGCTGGTGGCTAATCAAAAACCGACCAAGATTTTTTTGAATTTTGCTTATGACTCGGGTCTGCTTAAAGGACTTGATCGTGACCGCGATTTAGAATTGTATTCCTACTTGAACCAGTTTTATCAAAAAATAAAAAGAATGGAAGAAAGTGAACCTGACTTGTGTCTTAAAGATTTTCTCGAAGCCATTAATTTAGAACTAGAAGCCGGAGAAACGGGTGCCCTTAAATTAGATTTTGCTGATAGTGAAACCGTAAAAATAATGACTGTTCATGGCGCTAAGGGTTTGGAGTTTAAGTATGTTTTTATGGTTAATTTGGTTGATAAAAAATTTCCGACGATTGCTCGCGGCGAAAAGATATCTTTACCGGACGCCTTAGTAAGAGAGAAAGTAATATATAATTCTGATGTTCACCTTGAAGAAGAGCGCCGTTTATTTTATGTCGCCGCTACACGAGCAAAAGAAAGACTCTTTTTAAGCGGTGCTAAAGACTACGGCGGTGTCCGCGCTAAAAAACCATCTCGATTTATTGTTGAAATGGGTCTTGAGAGTTCTTCAATGCCCGAAATAAAACTAGCTCAAAAAAATGAATTTTTAAGAGATCTTCATTTTCTAAATTCGCGCGAGCTAAGCGCTACT
>JBBRSQ010000064.1:0-1738 GCA_038245255.1 Patescibacteria group bacterium
CGACTGGTTTTAGATTACCGACTCAGCCGGAATGGGCGGCACTCGTAAGCGCGGCGGGAATTACGAACGGGCCAACGGCTTATGCTTCGGCTTTGAAATTGCCTTATGCCGGCTACCGTTATAACTCTAATGCCGGTCTTTACAATCAGGGGAGCGGCGGGTACTACTGGTCTTCTACGCCTAATGGTATCAACGCCTATAACCTGTACTTCAATTCCACGGCGGTTAACCCAGCGAGTAGCAATTTCCGGGCCTACGGTTTCTCGGTTCGTTGTCTCAAGGATTAGTTAGCTATTTGACTATTTGTTCTTGCCCTGTGGGCAAGGACTTTAAATAAAAATAAAATAAAAAAATAGAAAAAATATGGGCCTTTACTATAATTTACCAGTCTACAAAGAAAGTTATAAATTAGTTAATTTCTTGTTTGCTAGTTCAAATAAGTTTAGCCGTGAATATAAATATACCGTTGGTCAAGAAATGAAAGCGGAAGGACTTAGTTTAATTAAAAATATTTATCGCGCCAATCGCTCGCTCAAAAAAGAGACGCAAATTGCGCTGGCGCGAGAAAATTTAGAGATAATTCGTTTATTCGTTCGTTTAATGAACGATTTTAAACAAATTGGCCTGAGATTATTTGTCGAGATAAACCAGGTAATTGAAGCCGTTTCTAAGCAGTTAACGGCTTGGGAAAAATGGGAAAGGGCCAGAATCGTCTGCAACCAGGGCGCAGGCGAGTGAGCAAAGCAAATCCAATAACCCCCTCGCGGAAGTGAGGAATTTTGTCCGGGTTTAGAGAACAGTTAATTAAGAAAGGCTCGGACATATGGCGCGATTATTTAAAAAAATCGCCTCATAAACTAAGCGGTTATCATCGCGCTAGCCGGCAACCGTAATAACTCTAATGCCGGTCTTAACAATCAGGGGAGCAACGGGAACTACTGGTCTTCTACGCCTAATGGTATCAACGCCTATAACCTGAACTTCAATTCCACGGCGGTTAACCCAGCGAATAACAATAACCGGGCCAACGGTTTCTCGGTTCGTTGTCTCAAAGACTTGCTAAAAAAACTATGGACCAAAGCGCTAAACAACAATTATTACTAGATTTATTTCGGGCCTATTTTGAGGCACGAAAAAATAAGCGCCAGACGGTCAATGCCCTGGCTTTTGAAAAAAATTTTGAAGATAAATTATTTAAGCTTTATGAGGACATTTTAAAACGTGAATATAAAATCGGTCCTAGTATTTGTTTTATAATCGATAAACCAGTTAAACGAGAAATATTTGCGGCTGATTTTCGCGATCGAATTGTTCACCATTTGATATTTAATTATCTTAATCCGATTTTTGAAAAGACTTTTATTTATGATAGTTATAGCTGCCGTCTCGGCAAAGGAACTTCGCAAGGAATTAAGCGTGTCGACCATTTTATGCGTTCAGCGACCGAGAATTATCAAAAAGATTGCTGGATTTTAAAACTTGATATTCGGGGATATTTTATGGCGATGGATAGAAATATTCTGTTTAAAAAAATAAAGGATAAGCTACTTAATATTAAAAATGCGAATTTTGAGGTCGACTTAGCGCTTTATTTAATAGAGTTAGTAATATTTAATGATCCGACTCAAAATTGTCGTATTAAGGGAAGTCGAGAGGGCTGGGCGGGACTGCCAAAATCAAAAAGTTTATTTTTTACGACGACGGGAAAAGGATTCCCGATTGGAAATTTAAGCAGTCA
>JBBRSQ010000065.1:0-1661 GCA_038245255.1 Patescibacteria group bacterium
AACTAATGCGGACTCGGCAGTGTGAAACAATATATCTGGGGATATGGATTCGCCCTGCCTTGGCTGTTTTCCGCCCGCAGGAGGGGTCTGGGGAGGAATGCGGGCGGGTTTTTGAACCTTTCCTTTTTCGTTTCCGAATTTCGTATTTTGCAAAGCAAAATGCGCCACCGAAGAAGTTGTTGCCCTTGACCCACCCAACCCATTCGCGGGCAACGCAAAGGAACTCCCTTTTTTCTTTACTATCTTCAAATATTTTGGTAATATTAAATTGTTGGAAATAAAGTTTTTCATATATAAAGATACCACAATATAATATTACTAATAAATTATGATAGAGTCAAGTAAAAACAACATAGCAAAAACCGTAAAGCGATTACGAGAAAAAACGGGCTTATCTCAAGAGAAATTAGCTCGTCTTGCTGATGTTTCAAATAATACGATTATCAACATTGAAGCAGGTAAACAAAACAATCCTACGATTGAAACATTAAAGAAAATTGCCAAAGCGCTTGAGGTTGGCGTTGATGATTTAATAAAATAATTTAGGAAATTTTTATGACACAAAACACATTAGACAAAAAAGAAGCCATCAGATCGATTGTTCACGCATCCGTTGAATCTTTTGCTGTCGGTTTTCAAGGGAGACATGAGGGCGAGCTAGAAGATCCAGAGGGTACTTTAAATATGAAAATCCACAATGTTTTTATTGCTGTGCTTGGACCAGAAATTCAATATTACACGGCACTTGTGCGTTCACTTGATAGTTCTTTGGGCAATATGCTGGAAAAAATGGCAATAAATATCGCCAAACTATCTTATGAAGTTAAGCAAAATGTTGAGGGCCCACTTAGCCTTAAACAAACGCAGGATATGGCCGAATTATTGGAGAAATACAAACGGAGAGAAATGAAACCGCCTTTCGTTGATGATTATCAATTTTTGCGCGTTAAACCCACAGAACAGTCGCTTGTAACAAAAAGACACGATAGTGATTATTATTTAATAGACAAAGAAACAACTGATAATTATTTGATAGAGTTAAAAATTGGGGGAGATCTAGACAACAAAAAAGCTCGTTCAGAAAAAGAAGCACTACTGGAACAATTTGCAATTTTATCAAATACTTTGCCAAAAGAAACGAATATCAAAATGTTTTTTGCAACCGCCTATAATCGCTTTGGGGAAGGCAAACCATGGAGACAAGAAAGAGTTAGACAATATTTTTCTGACGATGAGCTTTTAATTGGAAAAGATTTTTGGGATTTTGTTTGTAAATCAGATGACGGATACAATATTGTCCTTGAAGCTTATAAAGAAAAAGCAGGTCTTATTAAAAGCTCATTAGATTCGATTAAAACGACTTATTTAGGATAATTATGCAACCACTTATTAAATGGCCAGGCGGAAAATCTAGGGAGTATGAGCAAATAAAAAACCTCATACCAAAACACACTCGTTATATCGAGCCATTTTTTGGTGGTGGTGCAATATTCTTTAAACTTCAACCTCAAAAAGCGATAATCAATGACATTTGCGAAGAACTGATTGAATTTTATCGTTTTGTTAAGGATGAAAATAATAAAACTGAATTTAAAAATTGTTTGTATGATTATGTTGATAATTGGGAAAAAATTCCAAAGTACATAAACATTTTTGAGAAT
>JBBRSQ010000066.1:0-1627 GCA_038245255.1 Patescibacteria group bacterium
AGTGAAGAACTAAAAGCTGTCTTAACTAAAAAGCGCTTGGATATATTGAAAGACACTCTAAGTCTCGAATTAAATTTTGTCGAAATCTTGCCTGAAGTTTTAGTAAGTAAGGAAGTTAAAATTGATGAAGTGAAATTAATGCTTGGACTTAAGAAATAAAAGCGCTTGAAGAAATAGTTAAAAAGAAATAAGCAACCCGAAGAGTATATTTTAGAAATAAATAAGCCCTCAAACGATGTTCGTCTGAGGGCTTTGTGTGAGTGTTTGTGAGTTTTTTTTGCGGATTTTTTGAAGTTTTTGTTTTTTTGCGGGTTTTTTTTGCGAGTGATTACCGGCGGTTTCTTTTTCTGGCACTGGCCAAGTTTGCTGAAAGGATAAAAATGGCTACCGACAATACTATTAGAGTTATCCAAAATAATATTTTATAGGTGGCACGACTATCGGTTAGCCATTCGATATTTTCTTTGTTGTTATCGAGCGCTACCCGATCATTTTCAATCATTGCGTTGGCCGCGTTTAACTGAGTTGAAAATACTCCATCATCATACCTTCCGCACATTGCGAAGGCGGCTTCTGGAACACTGAGGTTTTGCAGGGAAGCAACGGTTGGGTTGGTTAGTGTGTTCACATCGAAGCTCATGTTGGATTCTCCATAGTTGTAGATTTGGTAGACATTTATTGTCTCCCCTTTTTTTGTAATAACGAATTCAACGGCCATAACCTGATTAGCGAAAGCTAAAGTAGCAAAAATAACAACGGCAATCATCATAATCTTTTTCATCTTTTTTGGGTTTTTTGGGGTTAGTATTGGGATTATTATTATTTATAATTATTTATTTGTGAAGGTGCGTTTGTCAATCTCAATGTTTGACTCATAACTATAGCACATTAATTAAAGTTTGTCAATATTTATTTAAAGTCTAAAATATACTATAATATTTATATAAAAAATTTGGCTAATCTTATGATAAAATTTGAATTACTGGCTCCGGCTGGAAACGAAGCAAAAATGAAAACGGCACTTGCCTATGGCGCGGATGCTGTCTATTTGGGTATTCCGGACTTTTCTTTACGGGTGCGAATTAATGATTTTGATTTAAAGGGAATTAAGGCGGCGGTAAAATATGCGCATTCATTAAAGAAAAAAGTTTATGTGACGGTTAATATTTTTGCCCATAATAAACATTTAACAAAATTACCGGCTTATCTTAAGGAATTAAAGTTAATGAAAATTGACGCCCTGATTGTTTCTGATCCTGGTATAATTCATTTAATTCAGAAAGTTTGGCCGAAAGCAGAAATTCATTTATCAACGCAAGCGAATTGCACAAATCTGGAGGCGGTAAAGTTCTGGGCGAAGCAAGGATTAAAGAGAATAATTCTCGGGCGCGAAGTGACGCTTAAAGAAATCAAGGAAATTCATCGTGCGGTTCCGAAAATTGAACTTGAATATTTTGTCCATGGAGCAATGTGCATGGCTTACTCGGGTCGCTGTTTTCTGTCGAAATTAATGCTTGATCGAAGTGCTAATCTCGGTGATTGCGCGCAACCTTGTCGCTGGGCTTATGATGTGACTCTTAAAACCGGTAATCACGGGGAAGAGCTTGAACTTGTTGAAGAGGAACAT